>NZ_JAKUFV010000016.1:0-80565 GCF_022663595.1 Bacillus cereus group sp. BfR-BA-01360 | reverse complement strand
GGCTTTTGCTTCTTTTAAGATGAAAGTTTTCAATTCTTCTGGATTTGTTGGGATACTTCCTATCACCGTTGAAAAGTCATTCGCTTCTAAAGTTGCTTTAACTAGAGCATATATATGTGTAAATACTTGATTTTCAGGTAAAAATATGCCTGTAATCGGGGTATTCTTTACAACTTGATATCCCGGAATCTCAATCGGCTCCACACGGAATGGATCGGTGATAATACCCTCTACGACCGTATCTTGTACATTTGGAATAGGCTGATTCGTTTCTTTGTCAATATGTTGCACCTGGACTTGACTCAAATAGTTAACAAGAGTTGTCCCACTTGCTTTGGCATGATTTACATTTCCATCAACACTTTGGGACACAGTAAAGTCAATCGGATACATGCTATTTTGCTTTAACCTTGACTTATCAACTGGATTTGTTTCACTTCCTACAAAGTTATATATTTTTTTAAAAAAATACACATTATCATAAAAGTTTGGATTGTTTAATGTTTCTGGTTTCGCTGCAATTTTCGTCGTACCGTCTGAATTCTCTTCAAAGGTAAACCAATTTGAGCAATCTTTACCATGAATATTTTCCACAATCCATTTTGACTTTGCATATTGATTTCCTTCATTGGAAGTGAAGAGATATGATAATTGTTTAATGTACCTTTGTTGATTTAAGTATGGAACCGTTTGAATAAATTCAGCACTTATATTGGGGTCATTTGCAACTTGAAACGATTGATTATGTGCATCCACTTTTGGAGTTTCAACTTTTGGAAAAAAATCTGTCAAGTATCTTACTTCAGATTCGGTAGACTCTCGATTCTCTATATGCATTTTTAAATGAGTAACTTCCTTTGTAGTTAAAGTCAGTTTCTGTGGATCACCATACCATTCTTTTACATCAGAATGAAATCGATATGCTCCACCATCTAGCATGTCATACTGAATAGGTGAATCTTGTGAAGCGTACATATTGCTAATTGTTTCGTTAAAATTACGAATAGTAATATATTTTGCGCGGTTTACACCTTGATAATTTAAAGATGTTTTTATTGGAAATGGATTACCTTCTTCATCCAAAAATTCATACTCCATATCTACTGAAGATTTAGAACCGTCGACTTCTTTCCCCAATTTCAAATACAAAAACAAGTAAGCTTCAGTACTAGTCCACGATTCAGCTGAACTGTGATTTCGCAAAGTTACTTTTAATGTTACCGGTTTTCCTTTGTAGTATCCTACATTTGTAAAAGTTACTACTGCCGTTTTATGTGAATTATCAACAATTAGATTTTCCCACTTACTCCGTATACCATCTGATACAATAACTTTTGTTTTTGAAGTAAACCTTGCAACAAAGGCATTATCGCCAGGTATTACATCTGTTTTAGCATCCTTAAAATAACTTGATTGTTGAACCGGAATATTTTGAGATTGCACAGTAGATTTTTGGAGATTTTCTTTCAATTCTACTTGTTGACTTTCTTCCACTTTTCCCAAATCGTTCCCTTCAGGTTTCTCAACGATTTTCTTTGGATTTGTTTTTGCATTTTCAGAAACATTCACTTTAACCTTTGTCTCTATCTCATTGTTTTCTCGTTGTACTTTTGCTGTAATCGTATGTTCTCCAGCTACTTTTCCTGTAATGACGAGAAATACTTTTCCTACTTCAACACCTTCAGATGTTCTTTCAATTTTTATAACCGATTCATCTGTCATCTGAATGGTTCCAATTGCCGGATTTTTTTCATTTAACTTCGCTGTCTCTTTTTCATTCAACTTCATGCCATCAGGTAATACTACTTCGATCTTTTGGTCTTGCGTATGTATGCCTTCTAGTGTAAGCACAATGTTCTCATTTATCTTTACCTGATCTTTATCAGCTTTTATTATAAAATCTGATACTTGATTTTCTGTCATCGCATAAGCAATTGTTGAAAAAGAACCGAGTGTACTAACTTGAGTCAATATAATCCCACTGGCTAAACATATCTTACTAAGCTGCCTTATTCCTTTTTTCAATCTATCCCCCCTTTCCATTTATTTGATTTTATTATATAAATTATCCGAAAATTATAAAACGAAAAATGAGATTACATATCCGAAAAAGTTATGTGTTACCACGCAAAATACGAAACTTCTGATTTTTTCATCATTTTTATATCAACTATGCAGATAGGAACTATTTATTGCGATAGAGAACAAAGCGTCTTCACGCAAAATATAAAAAAGAGATCTTGCCCCATATAAATTGGAACAGGATCTCTTTTTTTCTTTCTATTTACGACTCAATATTATGAAACTGTTCTTACAAATCAAGAAAAGCAATTATCTTCAACTCTTTTGCCCTCTGAACAGCTGTCATTCGAGAAGTTACTTTTAATTTATGAAATATATCAGTTAATTTGTACTCTACAGCTCTTTGACTTAAATGTAAAATTTCAGCCAGTTCTCTATTCGTTTTTCCTTTACTTACTTCAATTAAAATTTTCTTTTCTTCTTCAGTTAAGGAAACTACATTTTCTACTTGCTCTTGTTCATTTATATTCGATACACTCTCTTTAATTCTCAACTGCTGAATAAGCTGATGTGGTAAAACAACTTCTTTTTTTACGGCATGCCGAATCGCATCTATAATTTGTTCTTCGAAATATGTCTTACTTAATACACCAAGAACTCCATTGTCAATTAATAAATTATAATGTGATAACACATCATATCCAGTGAAAATCAAAATAGATGCTTCTGGATGGATTGTTAATATTTTCTTAGAAAGCTCCAAACCATTTATATTCGGCATTTGTAAATCAATTAAATACACATCATACGTTTTACTTTGAAGTCTTTCTATCACTTTATCACTTTCGTGTAATACATCAACTGTTATATCATTATATTGCTCAATTAATGCTTTTGTTCCCAAACCTACAGCTACATGATCGTCTACTATTAGTACAGAAATCATCACTTTCATCCTTTCTCTATCCTTTAGCATTATCACATATCCTAAAATTTCACAAATACCTGTAAACCATCGTTAGGTTTTGAATCTATTGTTATTTCCCCATCAATACTTTGAATTCTCGTTATAATTCCTGACAATCCCAAAGTATTATACGAGTAATTAAAATGCTTTAAATCTATCCCTATTCCATTATCTGTATAGGTTAAAAATAACTGCTGATCTTTTTGAAATAATTTTATACTTACATTCGATGCTTTCGAATGTTTCAAAGCATTATTTAGAAGTTCCTGTATAATCCGGTAAATTGCTTGTTCATGCTCTGCACTAGGTACAACTATATGTTCAGGAATATCATAATAAAAAAAGAAAGTAGCCTTTAAGTTAATTTGTTTGAATAAGTTTAATAACGCTTGTTTTATTCCTAATTCATATAAAAATGGTGGCCTTAAGTGATTACATGTTTCTCGAGTCATGTAAATATGATCGAGTAATTGTTCTTTTATTTCATGAAGTATATGTTTCATTTCTTCATCTTGAATATGCTTATTGTAAGATTCAAACTTTCTTACTAAACGAATTTGATCTTGTAAGACCCCATCATGTATATCGCTTGCAAGATTTGCTCTTTCTTTTTCCGATAACTTGAACAGAAGTCGGGATAACCACATCGGAGGGTGTTCTATATTTTGTAAATCTTGTAATTGTTTTAATAAGTCTTCAATTTGATTCAAACATTCTAATAGCAAATCTGTATAATTACATAATGTCTCAACCCAAACAATCTCATCAAAGTTTAACGTTTCTTTTTTATTATTTTTGCACAATAAGATAATCACTTTTTCTGTCGTTGTAGAAAGAACAAATCCAAAATGTTCTTCCAACTTCATCATAGAACCAACTTTGTATGTTTCCAATTGGAAATCGAACAAACTGTCCAATATGGATTGAGGAGGAACATATTTACTCTCAAAAACATGAATAGATTTATTCTCCTTATTCATTTCTACATAGCATACCTCTTCCATTTTCAAGACATCAGAAAATTCTCTTTGTATGCTATAAGTCAAATTTGACAATTTATATTCATGTTTTGCTTGATATAAAAATCGATACAAACTAAACTGATAATTTTTTTGATGATGATATAAACTTTTTCTTAATTTAAAATCCAAGTAATCTTTTATAAATAAAAAGAAAATTGTTGCAATAAAAGTAATACAACTAAAGCGAATGGTATCTAATATATGATCTGCATTATCATTAAAAATAAAAATACCCAATATAGTTACAAATCCTGTAAAACTAATCGACAACATAATATAATATGGAATTCGTTGAATCATAAATTTAGCATCAAATAAATCTCCTGAAATCACCCAATAAAACATATATATTGGAATAAACAAAAAGAAAATCCCAATTGTTTCAACACTGATTATTTCTTTTCCATATATCATATCAGGAATTAAGAATAAACAAATAAACGGAATAACAGATGCAAAAAAGCTCATCACGATAACCTTCATAAATTTAAAATGATGACTATGTTTGCTTCTAAAATAAAACCTTACTAAAAGGTAGCCTGTTAATAAAAATAAAGCAATGCTTAAAGCGATTGTAAACATGACGGAAATTTCATTATACTTCATATAAACAACGATGTTTACTGCAATTAATACAATCATTATTATATCCAAAATTCTCAATTGTTCTCTTGTTAAAAATTTAATTTGATTATGTTTAAAATACAATTTCATAAATCTAATAAAGAAGGTAAAGGAAGAAACTAATGAGATAGAAGCGATAATAAAGGCAATTCCATCTTTTCGTTGCGCGGCTATAATACTAATGAAACTCATTCCCATCGCAATCAAAAAGTATAGTAAATCTTGTATACTATTATTCGTTTTAGGAACAAATATTAAAAGATAAAGAGCCATAAAAATACATGTAATATAAAATCCAACTGGTATTAATAGCTGGTAAAAAAGTTGCCTACTGTAAGGAACATATTGAATGTTATATTCTTTTACCTGCCCATCTTTTTGTATAGATATTTTTTTCGCCTGTTCAATGGCATGATAGGATGAAACTGTAAAGTGCTGACTCGGCAATTTATCATCTATCTTTTCTATTTTATCTCCTACTTGTATCCCATGCTTATGGGCCCAAGTAAATCTATGCACTTCGCTTACAATATAGTTTGAATTTAGCTTTATACCAACCTCAGGATATGTGAGAATTAAATGTATAAGATACCCACTAATAAGGAGAGAAAATACTACTATGAAATATTGAAATTTTTTCTTACTTATTTTTCTTATCATTTCATCACGTTCTTTCTTATTAATTTTTGAATATAATTGTTTGTTCCTCCACTTCTCCTCATTATCTTTTTTCATTTCATGCGGCATAGTATCAATTAAGCTCTCTAAAAAAAGAAAGAATAATCGCTTTTCTGTTTATATACATGCCTGCTTTTTCTAAATGAATATCATTTAATTACGTTTATAATGAGGATTAAGGGGAAAATCTTTATACGGTATATGAAAAGGCATAAGTGTTAAACAAATGCAAAGCTGTTCTACTCTTCCTACTACATACGAATAGCAAAACAGCCTGGGGAAGATTAAAACGAATAAAAAAACCGAATCGTGGATTTTTTCCATTATCGATTCGGAGACATTGCATATTGTAGCTGACAAAAAATCATTTTGAATCCTTTTTTATCAGATTTTTCATTTAAAACCGTTTATTTGTACTTTGAAATATTTTTAACTATTATATCTCCTTTTCTGTATAGGATACAAATTCAATTTTTTCCACTATACATATAATTTGTAAATAAGAGGATATTTTCCCAAAATTCATAATAATATTTTGAAATTAACCAAAAATTCCGTTGATTATTTTTGATTCCCTCCTAATTTTTTCATTCTACTTCAAGATAAGATGTAGCGAAAACATTCATTTTACAACATATACAAATGGTTATTTATATAAAAAGACGCCTCCTTTATTTAGGAGACGTCTCTGTTATTATGCTTGATATGCACTATATAACTCTTCAAGTGGCTTCATGATGATTTTGTTAATGTCGCCAATTACAACATTTAAGCGTTGTTCTGCTTCCATTAATTTTTTTATGTGTTCATTTTGCTGTATTAAGTCGATTACTTCTTGTGCTTTTTTGTTATCTTCTTCTGTAATTTCTTGACCTTGCATCATTTTTTGTTGAATTTCTAATTGCATGTTACGGAATGTATCAAATAATTGCTTTGAATCTGCGTCTCCTTGCACTTTTGCATAGCTTTCTTTTAGCGTTTTGAAATCTGTATGATCTGCGATTGCTTTTTGTAGACCATATGCTACATCATGAATATTTTTTGACATTATTATTTTCCTCCTTTAGCAGGTTAGCGCTTTATTTCAGCTCTATCCCTTTTCCATACGCACCTTCTTACAATATCAAACTATGCAAGAGATGTGAAGAAATTTCACTTTATTTACAATCCTTACATAAGGAAAAGCAATAATATACCTTGCATGAGTCCAATTGTTCCTCCAAGTAAAGCGCCTAAATATGTAATCATTTTTAACTCATTCTTCGTAATGGATAAAACGAGCTCCTCTAATCTTTCTGTAGAAAATGTAGATACTTCTTGTTGAACAACCTCCGCAAGACGGAATCTTTTCAATATATGTGCTGTATTATTTACTCCCCAAGTTAATCCTTTTTGCACTATATTCGGTACCAGTGTTTCGACAATGTTCGTTCGCACAGGTTCACATATCTTTTGAACAGATTGATTAAGAAATCCGCTTACGATATCTCGCGTTTTCGTTGTTGATACAATGTATTTCACAATCATTTCTTTTTCAATAAAAGACGCTAATTCTTTCACTTCTCTTCCTTTAAATTTCTGCCATTCTTTTTGTAAAACATCACGTAACAGTTGCTTCGTTCCTTCCTGCTGTAAAAACTTAATCACTTCCGGCTGCACACGATCCACTACACTTACGTTTCCTAAAAACATCCCGACTATATTTAATAATGTACCTCGGGAAGCAAAGAAATCATCAATCATTTTTTGCAGTCTTGCTTTTCCCTCATCACTTTCAAAAAATTGAGTACCTCTTGTTAAAATAAACGTTGCCGCTTTTGGAATCATTTCTTCCACTTTCTCATGAACGAATTGAGGTAAAGCTTGTTCCCACGTATATGTATAATACTTTGATACAAATGTATCTACTTTTTTCATAAGCATCTCTTCTATTTCTTGAACAGCCTTCTCTTCGACATGTGCCAGTTCCCATTTTTCTAACACATCTCGTAACGACCGCTCATTCATAAGCAGTTTATCAACCTCGATTTGTGCCCACTGTATCATTTCTCTTTGAAAGTTTTCATCTGTTAATTTCTTTCCAATTCCTTCAGCGGTTAATAAATGATCGACAACCATTTTTCCTAATTGCACCGCTAGTTCGTCGCGACGCTTCGGTATTAAGCCTGGTGTAAATGGCACGCGAAATTTTCCAATATAGATCGGACGATGAGGACGAAATAACATTTTAATAGCGAGATGGTTCGTATATCCGCCAATTATCGCCCCTAATCCTGTTGTAGTTAACATATTTAGCCAAACATTCATTATAATCTCCCTTTCGTTTCTCCAAGTATATAGCTAAGAAAAAATAGCATATCGTTATATGGACAACAGTATAATAATATAAAAACTTACTGATTATGTACATCTTTTCTCATTGCTAGCATCATAGGCAAAGGAGTGATTTCGTTGGTTTTCGGACTTTTCCCGTCAAAGCTTTATCATGAATGAACGTACTACACCGAAATCGCTAAAAAAGCATACCTTTCTTACAATGTTGTTGCTCAGTTTACTCTATTTGATATCAATTTAAACACTGAATTGATTACAGGTCTTATGTATGACACAGATGCAGGAAATTGGAACTTTCTATTATAATGGACAGAAATGGAGCGATTTGGTTTATACATGTGAATCTAAGACCAGCTTATGAACTTTAGGACAGTAACAACCCGATTGATGAGAGTTCATAATCAGTGGGGATAAAAAAACTCCCACTGATTCAAGTTCCCTTTATCCCTTATAAACAAGCTTTAACCGAAGACATCTTTCATAATCCGCTTCGGGTTAGTCGCTTTACTCCATAATGAAGAAAGGAGGTTATTTCATTGAAAGAACAAACCTATACACTACACATTTCAGAAAAACACCCAAATTCGATAACATTGCCTTACATATTCTCTAACAATCGTTCCCTTTCATCTCTATCTTTTGGCATTCGCAGCGTTTCATTTACAAATATTGAGACGCACTATACGCTTGCAAATGAAATTACAATTGGAGAGCAACTTTCACAAAATCTTCTGCTTCCCCCAGTGCCAACGATTCACGCCTTTATGCAAGAGGAAACGATTATCCTTGGTCCGTTACTTGGCATTTTCACGACTGGGTTCACTGAATCAAAGATGGCACCTTTAGGAAGCCGTTCCACTATTTTTACTGATTTACTTATGCCATCCTTCACATTACAGCCGTTCGCTTTTTTATTTGGTCCGCAGCATATCGACTGGGATGAAGAAACAATTGATGGATTATTCTTTTTGGAAGGAAAATGGGAGCAACATACAATTCCATTCCCAAATGTCATTTATGATCGCTTACCAAATAGGAAGGCAGAATCTTATAAACCTATCGCTCGAGCAAAAAAACGATTGCAAACCAAATATACGATTCCGTGGTTTAATCCTGGTTTTTTTGACAAATGGGATATTCATAAACTACTGATGAAAGAAGAAAACATTGCTTCTTTCTTACCTAGAACAGAATCATTTCAACACTTCGAACAAGTAGAAAGATTTTTATCCACCTATAAGTATGTCTATTTAAAACCGATGCATGGTAGCTTTGGGCGAAATATTTATCAAATTTTTTATTCGCAAACAGAAAACAAATATTATTGTCGTTATCGTCAAAACGAACAAAATAAATTTCGAAAGTACAATTCTTTAGAAACACTTATGAACCATATTTTAAGCGGACATGACTTAAAGCAATTTATTGTGCAGCAAGGCATCCCTTTATTGCGTTTTGATGGCCAACCGATGGATTTTCGCATTCATACAAATAAAAATCATTTTGGAAATTGGCAAGTTAGTACAATTGTTGCCAAAGTGGCCGGCAGAGGTAGCATGACAACCCATATGAATAGCGGTGGAAACGTGAAACTTTTACACGAAATTTTCGCAGATCCAACAGAACAAGTTCGAATAACGAATATATTGTCTCATGCTGCCTTAACGCTCAGCTCTGTTTTAGATCAACATATTTTAGGAAATATTGGCGAGATTGGCTTTGATATTGGTTTAGATAAAGACGAAAACCCGTGGTTATTTGAAGCAAACTCAAAACCAGGCCGAAGTATATTTCAAGAGGAGAAATTAAAAGAACAAAGCGAGCAAACGAGACAATTATTTTATGAATACGCCTTATATTTGACTGAACATGCTTTTGCATTCCCAAAAATAAAGACGCAAAAAAATGAAACGGAGTTACCTAAAACGGACTTACCGTCCACTCCGCTCATTTTAAAACGAGAACGGTAAGAAACAGGAGCTTTATGATGGCTCCTGTTTTTATTATGTTATTTCCTATTTGTATCCTCTTAGTTAGTATGCCCCGCGAAGTTCGATCACCATTTCAGTATCTATATTACATGTTGCACAGTAAAACAGATGCGTGCAATAGCGCTCAGAATTCTGTGCTGTTAAACCATCTACAGCAGTTAATAGCTCTTGATCCATATAGGGGCTGTAATCATCTATATAATCCACAACTTTTCCATAATCTTGGAGTACATTTTGACAAGTTGGACAAGAATATGTTTGAGCATCTAATGCATTACAAAGTGGACATATCATCATCATTCCTCCGTGTCATTCGCCAATTAAGGCATCTTTATCATTAGTGTGACCTTCTTTTCTAAAAATACAACGTTTGCTGTTTTTTTCAGCCCACTTCTTTTTTACAAAATTTACAAATTATTATTTCGCATATCTTTCTAGGTAACATCCATACTATGAATACATTCACCTCAAACAATGGATTAGCGCCGAACGGGGCGATTCTCTGGTTCAATCCCAGCTAATCCAACCAAAATTTTCTATACTCTAAGGAGGATATATTCCTATGGCAAACCAAAATTCTTCAAATCAACTAGTAGTACCAGGAGCAACAGCTGCAATTGATCAAATGAAATATGAAATCGCTCAAGAATTTGGTGTACAATTAGGAGCAGATACTACAGCTCGTGCAAACGGTTCTGTTGGTGGCGAAATCACAAAACGTTTAGTTGCAATGGCTGAGCAAAGCCTTGGCGGATTCCAAAAATAAATATATATGGCAAAAAAGGTCTCAAGGCATTCGCCTTGAGACCTTTCTTACTACTGTAGCATTTGTAAAAATTTCTTTGTACGTTCTTCTTTCGGATTTGTAAATACTTCTTCTGGATCTCCTTGTTCGACGATCACACCGCCGTCCATAAAAATCACCCGTTTCGCAATTTGATGAGCAAAGCGCATTTCATGCGTGACAATCACCATTGTCATTCCTTCTTTTGCCAGTTCTTTCATTACTTTTAAGACCTCTTGTACAAGTTCAGGATCTAGCGCTGATGTTGGTTCATCAAATAGTAACACCTCCGGCTCCATCGCAAGTGCACGTGCAATTCCGACACGTTGCTGCTGACCACCTGAAAGCTGGAATGGATATAAATCCATCTTGCCACCAAGACCAACTTTTTCAAGAAAATACGCTGCTTTTTTCTTCGCTTCTTCTTTCCCCATCTTTTTCACTGTGACAAGCCCTTCCATTACATTTTGAAGCGCTGTGAAATGAGGAAATAAGTTATGATGTTGAAACACCATACCAGTTTGTATACGAAGATTAACAATATCCGTCTTTGTAACCTTTTTTGAGAAATCTAACTCTTTTTTACCGATGCGAATCATGCCTGCACTCGGTGTTTCTAGCACGTTCAAACAACGTAAAAATGTTGTTTTACCAGAACCAGATGGCCCAATAATGACAACAACTTCACCTTTTTCAACGGATAAATCTATATGCTTTAGTACGGTATTTTCACCGAATCTTTTTTGTAAATGTTGAATTGAAATCATAAAAATAAAAACTCCTTTTATGAAAGGATTATTTTAGTATATAGCGTTCCGTACGTTTTTCTAATATTTGTTGCACAATGGATAATAAGAAACAAATCACCCAATACATAAGTGCAGCTTCGAAATATACAATTAAAAACTCATAGTTCATCGCTGCAATTTCCTGCGCTTTTCGAAACATCTCTGTAACTAAGATTAAGGAAGCAAGTGATGTATCCTTCACTAAACTAATAAAGGTGTTTGAAAGCGGCGGAATGGATACGCGCGTCGCTTGCGGTAAAATAATACGTTTTAACGCTTGCGTGTACGTCATACCCATTGTGTAAGCTGCTTCCCATTGTCCTTTCGGAATGGACAAAATAGAAGCGCGAATAATTTCAGATGCATATGCACCAACGTTTAATGAAAATCCAATTACTGCTGCTGTATATGGATCAATTTCGATTTGTAAAGTTGGAAGACCATAGAAAATAAGAAACAATTGTACAAGAAGTGGTGTTCCGCGAATAATAGATACATAGATACGAGCAATCCATTGTAATATACGACTATTTGAAATGCGTGCAAGTGCCGTCAAAGTCGCCAAAATGAGACCGATGATAAATGTTATAATTGTCAATGGAATTGTCGTAAAAATGGCTTCCTTCAGCATAGGCATGAAGGAAGCTTGCATAATATCCATCCACGTAGAGAAACGATCTAGGGTGAATACATTACTTAGATACATTTTCACCGAACCATTTTTTCGCTATTTTGTCATACGTACCATCTTTTTTCATATCTTCTAACGCTTTATTTACTTCTTGTACTAATTTACCGCTGCCTTTGCGGAATAAAAATCCACTTTGTGATGCTTCTTTTTCTGTATCTACAATTTTAATGTTCGCATCTTTTTTCGTTTCTAAATAGTTCAGTACGGATAACTTATCATTAATTGTGAAATCAACGCGTCCAGAATTTAATAATTCAGCAGCTTGGCTAAATCCTTCTACACCGACGATTTCTGCGCCATTTTTCTTAGCGATGTCCGCGTAGTTACTTGTTAAAGATTGCGCCGCTTTTAGCCCTTTCACATCGGTGAATGTAGCTGGCTTATCTTTATCTTTCGCAATAACTAACGCCGCTGAAGAAGAAACATATGGGTTAGAGAAATCATATTTCTTTTGGCGGTCCTCGCGAATTCCTACTTCATTCGCCACCATATCAAAGCGTTTTGCATCTAAACCTGCAAGCAAGCTATCCCATTGCGTTTCTTTAAAGACAGGCTTTACACCTAAACGCTTTGCAACTTCTTCTGATAGTTCAACGTCAAATCCAGTTAATTTATTACTCGTATCATGGAATGTAAATGGTGGGTATGTACCTTCTGTACCAATTACAAGTTCACCGCTTTGTTTAATTTTTTGTAATGCATCTTGACTAGCTGTATCTTTTTTCTCTTCTTTGCCACAGCCTGCCACAATCCCAACTGCTAAAGTAGCTACCGCAAGCACTGAAAATAATTTCTTCATGATCTAATCCTCCAAGTATTCTGATAGGAATTTTAAAAAACTATATTGATTGTATGCAATCTTGAACAATTTTTCAATGAAAATGTTCGTCATTAGTGTATCCTTTTTCTTCATAATCAAACAAAAAACACATATTACACACAAAAAATAAGTAACATTTTTTAATATAGCATTAATTATAACGAAGGTAAAACAATACCTCTTCTCTCTATACAAAAAAATTCTCTTTTTCATCTAAAAAAGAAAAAGCAATACAAATAAGATATAAGATTTCTTCATCTCATACCGACCAGTCGACAAAATCCACACCTTTTTCTCTATTAAAAAAAGAGCTTACTACAGAAGCAAGCTCCTTCAACATATCATAAGGAATAGAAAGCGTGATAAATACTCTTTGAAATTTAAGCACTTTGACTTCCTTCTAATTGTGTTTTGTACATTTCATAATAGCGCCCTCGTTGTTTCATGAGTTCATCGTGCGAACCTTTTTCAAGAATTCGGCCGCGATCTAGCACAATAATTTGGTCTGCACTTTTAATCGTCGACAGGCGGTGGGCAATAATAAAAGTCGTTCTTCCTTGTTTTACTACTTCTAATGCCCTTTGAATCATCGCTTCTGTCTCCGTATCAATACTAGAAGTTGCCTCATCTAAAATTAAAATAGCTGGATCAAAAGCTAATGCACGCGCAAATGATATTAATTGACGTTCCCCAGCCGAAAGCGTACTCCCTTTTTCTGTAATTTCTTCATCTATATGATTCGCAAATCGCTCAGCACCAACGTCTCGCAATGCTTTTATAATCCGCTCCTTTGAAATGTTTGGATTTTCCAAGCTTACATTAGAAGCAACGGTTCCACTAAATAAAAACGGATCTTGCAAGACAATACCCATATGTTCACGAAGCGCCTGTTTTGGCATCTGCTTCACATCGTGACCATCAATCGTAAGCTTCCCTTTTTGAAACTCATAAAATTGAAACAGTACGTTCATAATCGAACTCTTTCCGGATCCAGTATGGCCGACAAACGCTACCGTCTCACCTTGCCTTGCTTCAAAGGAAATGTTTTGTAGCACGTCGTCTTTTCCATTATAAGAAAATGACACATTATCAAATTTCACATGTCCACATAAGCGCGGAATACGCTCTTCCTTGAGCACTTCTCCTTTTTCCTCCAATAATTCAAAGACTCGCTCTGAAGCAACGCGCGCTTGTTCTAAGTTAGCAAGCTGGTTCATCATATTCGTAATTGGCGAAAAAAGCCTTGTTAAGTAGTCAATAAATGCATATAAAACTCCTAAAGAAATTATCCCGGCAGCGCTTAAAGAAGCACCTCCAAAATACCAAATCACCCCTGTAAAGGCAATATTTCTTAATACACCGACTAAATTATGTGACGTTGCTGCATTTAAGTTTAAAATTTTATTTTGATATTTAAAATAATCTCTGTTTAATTGTTCAAACTCTTGTTGTGTTCCACGCTCTTGGCGGCACGCTTGAATCATCGTCATCCCTTGAATCGATTCATTGACCATTCCATTAATATCGGATAAACGAGAGCGCATTTTATGATTGTATACAGAAGCATACTTTCGATAAAGAACCGCCCAAATGATTAAAATGGGGATAATGAGTAAACATAACAGCGCTAATTTTATATCGAGTAAAAATAACGCCACGAAAATCCCAATAATATAAATAATACTGGAAGCAAATGTTGCGAGCACCGTTACATATAAATCACGAATCGCCTCTGTATCATTCGTAACGCGAGAGACAATTTTCCCAGCTGGCAAACGATCAAAATAGCGAATCGGCAATGTTTGAATATGAGAAAAGACATCTTCTCTCATCATTTGAATAATTTTATTCGCTGCTTTCTGTAAGAAAAACTGCTTTCCATATGAAAATAAGGATACAACAACTAATAAAGCAAAATATCCACCACCAAGCAGTAGGAGCCTTTTTATTTCTGGCTTATAAAACGCGTATATTTCCTCTTTTGTTAATGGCTTCGCTTTATATACTTGCACCGCTTTCCCATTTTGAATGGTAACCATATTATTTTTTACAACGCGTGACCCTTCGAGATTCATTTTACTCGGTACAAAATAGTACTGAAACCCAACTTGAATAACGTGAACTTCTTTTCCCTTTTTCTCGCCTTGTTGAAAGCGGTCACTCCGCTTATAGTAAGCACCGTTATAGAAAACGGTATCATCGCCCTTTCCTGTTTCATACCACGGCTTTTCTATTCCAACAATATGATCATCAATCATCGTCTTGGCAACGAAAGGACCGGCGAGCTCAGCGATAACAAAAATAAATAACATCGCTAGCGCTGCAAAAATCGTACCTTTTACCTTCATTGCGTATTGAAATAATCGCTTGGAAATACTCATATTTTCACCCCACCTTCTATCATTTCACCTTGCTGTCTTTCAAACTGCTTTCGATACCATCCTCCATTTTGGACAAGTTGTTCATGCGTTCCTTCTTCAATGACCTCACCGTTATCCATAACAAGAATCCAATCCGCATGTTGCACAGCAGATAAACGGTGCGTCGTTATAATAGTCGTTTTTCCGCTTCTCTCCGTTCGAATATTTTCAATAATCGCTGCTTCTGTTCGCGCATCAACAGCCGATAACGAATCATCTAAAATTAAAATTTCCGGATTTTGAATAACAGCTCTTGCAATCGAAATTCGTTGTTTTTGTCCACCAGATAAAGAAACTCCCTTTTCTCCAACGAGCGTTTCTAAACCTTCAGGTAAAAATTCTAAATCCTTTTTAAACGCAGCAATTTCAATCGCTTTCCAAAGATCCTCTTCGCTCGCTTCTCTATTTCCAAATAAAATATTTTCTCTTGCTGTTTTTGAAAATAAAATATGCTCTTGTGGGACATACCCAATCCAACTTCGTACTTTTTCAATTGGAATTCGATTAAGTGGCACATTGGAAATGGTAATGTTTCCTTCTCCAAGTGGGTATTCACGAAGAAGCTGTCGTACAATCGTCGTTTTCCCGCTTCCTGTTTTCCCAACAATTCCAAGTGTCTCTCCTTGTTTTAACGAAAACGATACTTGCTTTAAATTTACTTTTGCTGATGAAGGATAGGAAAAAGAAACATGATCAAACTGAATCTGCTTCGGTTGCTGAATCATCTGTGGGTTCTGTGGATTTTTCACATCAGGCTCATACGCTAACGTCTCATTCACGCGATCTAATGAAGCATTCCCGCGCTGCATAACATTAATTAATTCACCGATTGCAAACATCGGCCAAATCATCATTCCTAAATAGACGTTAAACGAAACGAGCTCACCTAGTGTAATTGTTGTCTGAAACACAAGATATGCCCCGTACACTAAACCAATTAAGTAACTAAGACCAACAAGCATTTTCACAGTTGGCTGGAATAACGCATCGATGCGAGCTACTTTCATATTTTTTTCGTACACATCATCTCCTAAATGTTGAAACCGTTCTTGATCTGCCCTTTCTTGAACATACGCACGAATCACTCGTACACCAGCAATCGATTCGAGTACTTTATCGTTCATATCTCCGAAAGCATCTTGAGCAATTGTAAATCTCTCATGCAGTTTCTTCCCATATACATTCATCGCATATGCCATAATCGGAAGTGGGATAAGCGCCGCAAATGTAAGTTGCCAACTAATGGAAAACCCCATCATAAATACAATAGTGAGCATATATAAACTTGAATCAACGAGCGTTAATATCCCGAATCCAGCTGTGATGGAGATTGCTTTTAAATCATTCGTCGCGCGCGCCATTAGATCACCTGTGCGATTTTTTTGATAAAAGGTTGGCGTCATTTTCAGCAAATGCCCCATAAATTTTGAACGCATCGTTTTCTCGAGTACAAATGCCCCACCAAATAATTGATGTTGCCAAATAAAGGTCAGAACATATCCACCGATTGTAACTCCAAATAAAACCCAAATATACGCAAGAATCGTTCCATTTGTTAAAGATCCTGTTTTTATTTGATCTATCGTTAAACCAAGCACTTTCGGAGGAATAATCTCAACGATATTAACAATTAAAAGTGCTCCAATTGCAATGCTGTACCTCTTCCAATGTTCTTTAAAGAACCATCTTAACTTTTGTAATACTGAAAACAATGTAATCTCTCCCCTCTTATTCCAGCTTGACTGCAAGCACTTTTAGATTAAAAAACATACATCACATGTTTTCACCTTCTCTTTTTTATAAAGTGAAACCTACATGAATGAGGATTTTCTCCATCCCCTACTGATTATGAGCCTTCACCAATCGGGTTGTTACAGACAATAAAACTCCCGCCCCCCTCTTCTTTGCTTCCTCCCTGACTCTTGCAACGGTCGTCTTACTGCCCGAAAATAGCAGATAAAAGCCATAAAAAAATATAATAACCCCTCATTATAAAGACAAAAAAAACGCATACCGCCGCTTGACGATATGCGAAAATGCATAAAAGCGTACGTTACGATATTACGCAACGCACGCTTTCAAAAACAAAAAAGCCTTATCTTTCCGTACAGGTTGCGCAATGATATGAATGTTTCATTTCAACTTTTCCTACAGTTAACTTCATCATATTTACCATTACAATCATCACGCACACCTCCTTCTTTCATTTTCTATTTTTTAATTTTATAACTTAGCGGACTTTTCTGTCAATTATTTTTTTACATAATTGTAAAATAAACTTGAAAGAATACTGTATTGATATAACAATGACATATTCTATATGCGACTTGAAAAGGAAAAAAATGATTGTAAAAAAGAAATATAAAATATATTTTTAATAAGAAATCGTTTTCACAAACATTTTATTTGAAATATATTCTTAAACCGCCTACAATCACCATATACTCACTCTTACAAGTTGCTATTTTAGGAGGACTAATCATGACAACTAGCAATACGTACAAATTTTATTTAAACGGAGAATGGAGAGAAAGCTCTTCTGGTCAAACAATTGACATTGTATCTCCGTATTTACACGAAGTAATCGGTAAAGTACAAGCAATTACTCGCGATGAAGTAGACGAAGCGATTGCATCTGCAAAAGAAGCACAAAAAGATTGGGCAGCGGCATCTCTACAAGATCGTGCAAAGTTTTTATATAAATGGGCTGATGAGCTCGTAAATATGCAAGATGAAATTGCCGATATTGTAATGAAAGAAGTCGGTAAAGGTCATAAAGATGCGAAGAAAGAAGTTGTTCGTACAGCAGATTTGATTCGCTACACTGTAGATGAAGCACTTCATATGCATGGCGATAGTATGATGGGCGATAGCTTCCCAGGTGGTTCGAAATCGAAACTTGCAATTATTCAGCGCGCACCACTTGGCGTTGTGTTAGCCATTTCACCATTTAACTACCCAGTAAACTTAGCTGCTGCAAAAGTTGCACCAGCTCTAATTATGGGGAACGCAGTTATCTTTAAACCAGCAACACAAGGTGCAATTAGTGGTATTAAAATGGTTGAAGCGCTTCATAAAGCAGGACTTCCAAAAGGACTTGTAAACGTTGTAACAGGACGTGGTTCTGTAATTGGCGACTACTTAGTCGAACATCCTGGCATTAATATGGTATCGTTCACAGGTGGTACAAATACAGGTGCTCACTTAGCGAAAAAAGCTGCTATGATTCCACTTGTATTAGAACTTGGCGGAAAAGACCCAGGTATCGTATGCGAAGATGCTGATTTAACTGAAGCTGCAAAACATATCGTAAGCGGTGCATTCTCATATTCTGGTCAACGTTGTACTGCAATCAAACGCGTGCTTGTACATGAAAATGTAGCGGACGAGCTTGTAAGCTTACTAAAAGAGCAAGTTGCTGCATTATCTGTTGGTTCTCCAGAACAAGATAGTACAATCGTTCCATTAATTGACGATAAATCAGCTGATTTCGTTCAAGGTTTAGTTGACGATGCAGTAGAAAACGGCGCAACAATTATTATTGGTAACAAACGTGAGCGCAACTTAATCTATCCAACAATTATCGATAACGTAACAGAAGAAATGAAGGTGGCTTGGGAAGAACCATTTGGTCCAATCCTTCCAATTATCCGCGTTTCTTCTGATGAAGAAGCAATTGAAATTGCAAACAAATCTGAGTTTGGTCTACAAGCAAGTGTCTTCACAAAAGACATTAATAAAGCATTTGCAATTGCAAACAAAATCGATACTGGTTCTGTTCAAATTAACGGACGTACAGAACGCGGCCCTGACCACTTCCCATTCATCGGTGTAAAAGGCTCTGGTATGGGCGCACAAGGTATTCGTAAAAGCCTTGAGTCTATGACGCGTGAAAAAGTAACTGTATTAAACTTAGTTTAATCTTATATGTAGAAGCCAATCTAGTTTTAGATCGGCTTCTTTTTTATTCAAAGCTATTTTCGTAAACATCGTTGTTTTTTATAAAATGAAATTTTCATGTGATTTGTTGTATAATATATATGGAATTATTTTGCAGATTGGTCGGAGGTAATTTTATGAATTTGCTTAATATCTCTTTTATAATATTGATAATGGCAGGATTATTATTGGTTATTTATGGATTGCAGAAAAAATCCCAATTATCAATGTTCTTTGGTGGGATGGCCTTCTTAGCACCAATATTTTATTTCATTAGTTGGACTCCCGTTTTACCTTTTGTTGCCCCGATTGCATTGATAATTTCATTTCTTGGGAAGAAAAAAGGTAAAAACGCTTAAACAGACTCTTTAAAGGGTCTATTTTTTATACACACTTTAACATTTCAACTGTTGTATCATTACGCTGAAATAAGCATTTTCCTATTTCGAGCCAACGGTACTAATAAAGATAATTGTCCAAATATTTCATAGCACCCCGTTGAAAACGCACTAGCCATTCTTAATCACAAACTCTTCTCTATAATCTGATTATTGCTATATCCATTGACGTATAAAAATTCATTTGTTACCCTTGTTTATGTTAATTAAATACATAAATCCTCATTCGTATCTCGGTGAGGTAGAGGTTGCAGTCATTAAGAGTATCATTTTAGGAGATGGAGTGGCATCGATGAATAAATGAGAAAGGAATGATTGCCGAAGTAAGATGTGTCCACTATGCACACTTGCTGGGTCTGCTATTTAATAAATGCAGAACTGTCACAAACAACTGTTTGTGGAGAGCTATCGAGAGGTATGTCGTGGGTTTCCTATAAGATAGAAAGCACGTGCGACGATCGTAGGTGTTTTTTTTGTTTTGTACGAAGCTTGCCTTACTTCCTTTTCGGAAGACATACATATCTCCTTGCTTGACTTGGTTATACTAACTTTGGAGGTATTTTTTATGCAACAGAAAAAATGGGGCTTTTGGGTACTAACAGCATTTGTTGTCGGCAATATGGTTGGCGCTGGTATTTTCATGGTGCCAAGTACATTAGCACAAACAGCAAGCCCTCTTGGTGTTACGTTAGCTTGGTTAACAACCGGATTCGGTGTTTTAATGTTAGCCCTTGTTTTTGGCAATTTAGCAATTCGTCGTTCGGATTTAACGACAGGACCACAAAGTCACGCTTATGCTTTATTCTCATCACCTAAGAAGAAAAAAATGGCTGGATTCAGCATGGTGTGGGGCTACTGGGTCGCAAACTGGGCAAGTAATGTTGCCATTATTACATCTTTTGCAGGTTATTTATCGCTTTTCTTCCCAATTATGAAAGATACACGACTATTATTTACAATCGGTACTTTCGATGTGGAAGTTGGAAAGCTCATTACATTTTCCATGTGTTCTTTCTTATTATGGGGAACACATATCATTTTAACAAACGGTGTAAATGGAGCTGGAAAATTAAACTTTTTAGCAACAACAACAAAGGTAACAGGATTCCTTCTATTTATCATAGTAACTTTATTTGCATTCCAAGCTTCAAAGTTTGGACAATGGTACACACCAATTGTTGATAAAGAAGGTGTATCGCATGGGCTACTTTCACAAGTAAACTTAGCAGCTCTAACAACGCTTTGGGCATTTATCGGCATTGAGTCTGCTGTTCTTTTATCAAATCGGGCAAAATCCCCAAGAACAGTGAAACATGCAACCGTAGCTGGATTATTAATCACTGTTGCAATTTATTTAGGAATCACCATCTTAACAATGGGTGTTCTTCACATAGATAAATTGCAGATTTCAGAACGTCCATTAGCTGATGCATTAAATGCCGCTATGGGGCACGGCGGAGGAAAATTAATGGCGCTCCTTGCTCTTACTTCTCTCTTCGGTTCCATTTTAGGCTGGATTTTATTAAGCTCAGAAGTACCTTATCAAGCAGCAAAAGAAGGTTTCTTTCCTTCCTTCTTTGCGAAAACAAATAAAAAAGGAAGCCCCATTTATTCACTAAGACTGACAAATATTATGTCACAAGTTTTCCTATTCTCGACATTATCAGGTACAATCGCTGAAGCTTATACATTTGTCATTACGGTATCAACATTAGCTTACTTAATTCCATATCTCGTTTCACCAATTTTCCAATTAAAACTGGTTGTAACTGGTGAAACATATAAAAATGAACTAGGTTCCAGAATATTAGACGGAATCATTGCAGTCATTGCACTATGCTATGCACTATGGGTGATTAAAACGGGCTCTTCTGATCTAAAAACATTCCTTCTTGGAATCGGCTTATTTATAGTCGGATTTGCCTTTTATCCATTAATGAATCGCGATACAAAACAAAATAAAAGCGAGCAAGTTGCCTAAAGCAATTTGCTCGCTTTTATTTTCACTTTATAATAGAAATAGAGGTGAAAAACATGTCAATTGAAACATTATGGAGTGCTCGCTTTCAAAAGCATTTGCAAAACATGTTCACATATTTTACTCGTATGATCAATGGACTTTTGTATAGCTTTATTTTTCTCACATGTATCGGTGCTTATTATTACGCACAATTTTTAAAAACGTCTCCTTCTAAAGTCATCTCATTATTCATCATCGTTATTTTACTTACTATTATACTCATGAGATGCCCGGTTCGGACGTTTCTGCAGAAGCCTGATGCTGTCTATTTACTAGCGCTTGAAGAACAATTAACATCTTATTTTAAGAAAGCTCTTCTATATAATTATATCGTTCAGTTGTTCCCATTACTGTTCACTTTTCTTATCATCACACCGCTCGCCATGCAAATCTTACATATGACATTACCTTCCTTATGCACTTCCTTTTTCATTCTTATACTAGTAAAAGGATGGAATGTATACATACATTGGATATGGCAAGAGCGCCTTGAGAAAAACATATGGCTTACTGTCCGAGCAATTCTTAACGTACTCATTCTGTATACTCTTTTTTCTTATACAAACGTAATCGTACTCGGAAGCTTTTTTTTCTTTCTTGTCGTTACACTTTTATATACAAACAAACAACCGAAAAAGCAAATACCTTGGGACTATCTCATTCAGCAAGAAGAAAAGATGGACATTCATTTCTATCAATTTGCCAGCATCTTTACCGATGTACCACAACTGAAAAAACAAATAAAACAAAGGAAATGGCTTACTAGTTGGATTGAAGTACTCTTATATCAAAACCGAGAAACGTTTTTGTATGTAAATACACTATCTTTTTTACGTGCAAATGATTATTTCGGTCTATATATGCGGCTCACAATGATTGGCTCTTTCCTTGTTTATTTCGTACCAAACGTATTTGTAAAAAGTGCTCTCACTTACTGCCTCCTATATATGACATCAATGCAAATGCGCTCTCTATGGACATATTTTTCAAGAAATATGATTGTCGCATTGTATCCGATTGAAACGAATGAACGAATGCGTCAATTTCTTACACTTATCTCTTTTCTAGCAAGTATTCAACTGATACTATGTGCTAGCATCATCCTTCTATCTACGTGGCAAGTGCTACACATTTGTTTGTTTACAGTCATTGGCATAATTTATATCAAATATATGATTGTACCAAAAACAAAGAAACGAATTTCTTCATTACCTATAAGATTTAGTTAATCAACTCTTTAAAAGGAGCGATAAAAATGAATAAAAAATTTTTATGGTTAGCTTTGATTTTAAGTTTACTAGTAGTTGCACCATTTCGTTGGCACCTCGGCACTTCATTCCTCGTAGTCTTTATCGATATGATTACGAAGTTCTCTTTATACTTCATAGGAATAGTACTAGCTCTATACCTTATACAGTACTTAAAACAAAAAATCGAATACGAAAAACAAATACTACAGCTTTTAAAAGAACTGAAAGAGAATAAGAAAAAAGGTTCTCTTTAAATTTGAACCTCGAATATATCTAATGCCCCCAGATGCTTTTCAGTATGTGGGGGGCTTTTACTTGATGTTTTTTCATAGCGGCATATGTTGTAATAAAAGTTTATTTAAGATTTTTTGCATCCCATATCGGCAATACAGTAGAGTATTTAATTTCACGAAGCGCCAGACTTGTCTGTATTTTTGTAATGCCAAGCTTATTTAATTTTCTAATAAAACGTTCTAATTCTTTGCGATCTCGATTAGCTACTTTTAGTAAGTAATCGTATTCCCCTGTTAAACAATGACACTCTAACACTTCCGGCATAGATTGTAATTCTTTTTCTAACACTTCTAGCTTTTCTGCTTGATGAATGTTTGTACTCATAAAAATAAAGCATAACAAATCAAACCCAAGTTTTTCTTGATTTAAAATTGCAACTTGTCTATCAATAAATCCTTCATTCTCCAGTCTTTTAATGCGCGCATGCATTGCCGATGGTGATAAATTTACACGTCGCGCTAATTCCGCATTACTTACTTGTGATTCCTTTTGTAAAATATCGAGTATTTGGACATCTAAATCATCCAATACCTTAATAACGGAAGACTCCATCAAACTCCTCCTTTTTTCTTACCGATGATTCTTCGAAAAAACACATCACAACCATATGAAATACGAATTTTTTTCGTTAAATAGATGATTGACGAAATATTTTATTGAATTTTCACTATTATACAAAAGAACATATTAGATTTGAAGAAAAAATGCTAAAATGATTTACAATTCATTCTTATTTTGTAAAAGGGGTTTGAGGTCATGCCTTATTTTTATATTTTATTATTATTACTAACAAGCTTATTATGGGGAGGAAATTTCGTCGTTGGAAAATCACTTGTTGATTATGCTTCGCCGATGACACTTACAAGTTTAAGGTGGATTATCGCGATTGTTTGTTTATTACCGATTGTATGGCTGAAAGAAAAGAAACTCCTTCCGCCGCGTGCTGCTCTTCTGCCGCTAGTGCTAATGGGAATTACAGGAGTTGCTCTTTTTAATATTTTTCAATTTTTAGCGCTTGAGAACACATCCGCTACGAATGTCGGGCTCATCTCGACATTAAATGCAATTTCAATTGCCTTATTTTCTGCTTTATTTTTAAAAGAAAAGATTAATATGCTGCAAATTCTTTCTATGATTCTATCTTTTTTTGGGGTTCTTCTCGTTCTGTCAAAAGGGGATTTTTCCATTTTATTTTCATTACGTTTCAATAGTGGAGATGTATGGATGATTGCTGCCGTTTGTATTTGGGGCATCTACTCCGTTTGTAGTAAATGGGCAACGAAAACAATATCACCCATGCTAGCAACTTTCTATTCGGGAATTTTCGGTGTCATCCTATTATTACCTTTTCATATCCGCACATTTACTGTGACGAAAATCGATGCTTCCTTTGTGACTTCTTTGCTTTACACTGGGCTTATTTCCACTGTCGTCTGCATGGTCCTTTGGAATATTGGCGTGCAAAAATTAGGAGCGACAACGTCGGGAATCTTCTTAAATTTCAATCCTATTTTCACTGCTATATTAGCATTCCTTTTCTTAGGCGAAGCGTTAACATGGGTGCAAGTGTTAGGAACAGCAATTGTTGTGACAGGTTGTTATTTATTTTCTCATTTTAAAACTGCTACCTTGCAGCCGCGTACACCACTTGTGCGCAATCATTAAAGAAAACGCCGTGATGTTACGGCGTTTTTTTCACTCCTATAAGTTTCAATTTTTGTCCTGCCTTCACATAAGATAATAGCGGAATATCCTCCTTTACTACCTTTCCAACTACATTCACTTTTTCATCCTCTGGTAAATCTTGAAGCGTTATTTGTAACTCTCCTGCATATCGGCCATATAATTCGTTATCAATTATAATGCTTCCGCACTTTCGTTCCACTGTGTTCTCTGCTCGTAATCTAACCGGATTTTCTTCTCTTGATTCAACAGAACGAATGACATCACGTGCTGGATCAAACCGATTCGTATGTACTCTTTCTATTCTCTCTACTATCTTCTTCTCATTTATACAAGGTGTATAACGAATAGGAATCACGCCTTTTTCTGCACATGCAATGTCTTGTACACTTTGCAAACTCCCGCTTATATCCCCGATTGACACTTTATCTACACCACATTCTTGTACACATTCTAAATATGCCTCAAGCGGCCGCATATATCGGTGCTTTTCTAAAGTTGGTAGCCCTTCATATAACGGGCCCCGTTTTTCACCATCACCAGGAATAAAAGCCATCGTTTTCATTCCGCATTGATGTAGATAGTGATTTCGCTTTTGTAAAAACGATTTTGCTAATCCCGTTTCCGGACGCGGGTAAAAATTGTGCCATGCTTCTACGGAATCGACTCTTATATTCTCCTTACAAAGTTCCTCCCAAAAAGATGGTGTGATTGTACTTGCATTTAATGCGACTTTCATCTTACGAGATATATGAGCAATTTGCTTTGGCTCTATCCCATAATCCATACGTAAACCAGTAATTCCCCAGCCTACTAGCTCTTCTACATTTTCATATGAAACGCCTAAATGGTGTAATGATTTTGAAGATACATCTACCATTAATTCCATTTCATATTTTTGTGCCTGTCTTCCAAGTATTTGTATGAGTTCTTTATACGTATTCGGGTCATCTTCTGGTATATGAAGAGACGTAAAAATAGATGAAAATCCATTTTCCTTCGCAACTTTTAACCATTCTTCTTGTTTCTTTATTCCCTCTTTTGCAAGATAAATCGAAACTCCTAGCATATAAATCTTCCTTTCTATTATTAATAGAAAAAGAGAAAGGAAACCCTTTCTCTATATATTTTCTGCCATTTCTTCTTTAAATCCGAAGAAATACGTAAAAATAAAGCCGAAAATATAAGCGATTACTAAGCCAAGGAAATAGAGTAAATATTTATTATCGGCAATGAGCGGAATTAACGATATCCCTGATACGCCGATTCCAAGTGAAGCCGTTTTCATAACTGCTTGAAAAGCACCGCCAACAGCCGCACCTAAACAAGCTGTAATAAATGGTTTCCCAAGCGGTAATGTCACCCCGTATAATAACGGTTCGCCAATTCCTAAAAATCCAACTGGCAGTCCCCCTTTAATGACATTACGAAGGCGTTTATTTTTTGTTTTCACGAAAATCGCAATCGCTGCCCCTACTTGCCCAGCTCCTGCCATTGCCAAAACTGGTAGCAGTGGCGTTACATGTGTTTGGTTAATAAATTCCATGTGAATCGGTGTAAGTCCGTGATGTAGTCCAACCATAACGAGGGGCAAGAATGTTCCTGCAAGCACCGCACCTGCAATAACTCCTCCAATATTTAAAATTGCATTTATTCCACTTGTAATTCCATCGGATAATAATCCCGCAACTGGCTGAATAGCTAGCATCGTTACTAAACTGACAACTAATACTGTAATGAGCGGCGTCACTATAATATCAACAGCATTTGGAACCGCTTTTCGAACTTGTCTTTCCACAATAACCATGAGCCATGCTGCAAAGATTACTGCAAATAAACCACCGCGCCCCGGTACTAACGCTTCACCAAATACTTTCACATCCGCCATAGCCGGGTTGAAAATTAAAATACCCGCGATTGCGCCGAGAACTGGTGTACCACCAAATTCTTTCGCTGTATTCCACCCCACTAAAATCCCTAAAAATGTAAAAATACCGCCACCCATTAAAAGCAAGATTTGCAGCCACGTCGCATTCGGATCTGCCCCTGCATTTTTAGCAAAATTCGCAACCCCATTTATAATTCCTGAAGCAACAAGACCAGGAATTAACGGAATAAAGATACTTCCTACTTTTCGCAAAAAGTTTTTCACTGGTGTATTATTTTTCTTCTTAATGGCGGATTTCATTTCTTGTCCAATGTCTTCTAGATGGTTATCATGAGCCACTTCCCCCATTCGCAGCCCTGTCAACGCTTCCATTTCAGCCGCTACTTTATTGACAGTTCCCGGTCCAACTACAACTTGTAATGTTTCATCTTCAATAACGCCCATTACACCGTCAACTTTTTTCAATTGATCCATATTCACTTTACTTTCGTCATGAAGTGTAAGACGTAATCTCGTCATACAATGTGCAATGCTGCGTATATTTTGTATTCCCCCAAGTTGCTCTGTAATGTCATTTGCCATCCGCTGTTCTTTCTTCATGGTAGAATCTCTCCTCTCCATTTCTATAGCGCCTTCTTCACAAATCCTTTTGCATCTTTTAATTTTTCAAGTGCTTCCCCATATTCACACTGTAGTAATATCATAACGATTGCTGCTTTCACATTCCGATTTGCCTTTTCGTAATACGCCTCTGCCTCCTTGTAATCTACCTCTGTTGCTTCCATAATAATTCGTTTAGAACGTTCTACTAATTTTTGATTGGTTGATTGAACATCGACCATTAAGTTTTTATATACCTTTCCTATACCAATCATCGAAGCCGTTGAAATCATATTGAGTACTAACTTTTGAGCCGTGCCCGCTTTTAATCGTGTCGATCCAGTTAGCACTTCAGCACCCGTTTCTACTTCTACACTCACTTGTGCTAACTGACTCATTTCAGCCCCTTTATTACAAGAAATACTCGCTGTCTTTGCCCCAACATAATTTGCATATTTTAATCCACCAATGACATATGGTGTGCGACCACTCGCCGCAATTCCGATCACTGTATCTTTATCATTTAGCTGAATCCCTTTTAAATCTTCTATCGCCAATTCCTCGCAATCCTCTGCACCTTCCACCGCCTTAGTAAACGCTTTCATTCCTCCGGCTATAAATCCTTGTATTTGTCTCTCATCTGTACCAAATGTAGGAGGACATTCAACAGCATCTAAAATACCTAATCTGCCACTTGTCCCAGCACCGATATAAATTAAGCGTCCACCATTTTGAAAAGATGAAATTACATTTCGAACGATTTTTTCAATTTGCTCCATCTCCTTGTGTACTGCTATCGCGACTTTACGATCTTCTTGATTCATCGCCTCTAAAACCTCTTTTATACTCATTTCATCTAAATTCATCGTGTTTTTATTCCGATGTTCTGTCGATAAACGCTCTAACATTCTTTCGCCCCCTTGAAATTTTATTTCACACTTTTATTATATAACTAAGAAATTTAAAATCAATATTCACCATTCATTTTATGAAATTTCATTTTCATTCATGACGAAATTGTGTCTTTCTAATATAAAAAAGAGCCCGTTCAAAAGAACAGGCTCTTCATTCATTTAAATTGATTTCAACACTTGAATCCCTTTTACAATATTCCAAATGAAATAGTAAATACTTACGATACCCGCAATTACAAATGTAGCGATAACAGCAATACCAACTGCACCATTATTCGCTGAACTTAGTCCAAATACACTAGACATTACAAAACCTATGAATACAACTACATACGGAATGAAATGTGTCCATAAAGCTTTCTTTGCATGATATTTCACTTCTTCTTCTGCAACAAAATAAATAATGATTGGAAGAAGAAATGGTGCAAAAAAGATACTAAAGTAACTTAAAGAAGCTAATATATGATTTCCGTTCATTTCTTTCACCTCAAAAAATAGAATGATTTCTTATGTCTTTATTATTTCATAAGAATAATCATGAAACCATTTAAAAACCTTACGTAAAGATGACAATTATGTAAGATTTCGCGAGGAGAATTTTGCTGCTCGTAAAGAAATCCAGCAAGCACTATATGTACAGTTTCACTTTAACTTTCTTAACCGATCTGCTTCCGCTCTTGTTTCCATAAAGCGATCCAACACTTGGTCGCCCATCCGATTAAATGTAATGACATATAATGCATCAATGATATTTAATTGTGTCATTCGCGATGCAATACTTGCAATGCGGTAATCTTGCTCTACATCTGGGATGCAAAGATGAATATCAGCTTCTTTATATAATGGCGATAATTGGTCAAGTTTCGTAATGGCAATAACAGTTACCCCTTGCTTCTTCGCATACTGCACCACCTCTAATACATCCTTTGTACGCCCCGATGTTGAAATAGCAACAAAGACATCGCCTGTCTTTAAATTCGTAATAAGCGGAAGCATCATGTGGAAATCAGAAAGCATCATTGCTGTAAACCCAAGTCTTGTAAATTTATATGCTCCATCCATTGCTGGTGCAGCAGATCCGCCAACTCCGTAAAATAATATCGTTCTCGCCTTTAAAATAGCATCTGCTGCTTTTTCTAACTCTCTTTTATCAATTGCTGTCACACTTGCCTCAATGGCAGCCTTATTCACATATGTCACTTTATTAAACAAATCAAACGGACCATCTTCTGTATTTAGCACGGAAAAATCATTAATATTATAATCGGCAATTGTTAATTCACGAACAAGCGCTAGTTTAAATGCTTTAAAGCTGCCAATACCAATCGTTTTACAAAAGCGCACGACACTTGCTTCACTAGCTCCCGCATTATGAGACACTTCTTTCGTCGTTAAATTTGGAACAATCTCAGCATGTTCCATAATATACTGCGCGACCTTTTTTTCAGCGGGTGAGAATTGATCCATATCATTTTTAATTTTAAATAATAGTGTTGACGCCTTCACCAAATATCCTCCATTCCTTACTCTTATTTTTATTGTAGCTTAATCACCCCCTTTCGTTCCATCCTACTCATTATATATCAGCGATTTTTCAAATATATCGGCGGTTCGACATGAGATATCGACCAATCGACAAATTTCATCAAATCACTGCTACTAAAAATGTAAAAAGAGCCCGTCCAGTAGTACAGGCCCTTCCTTTTATACAAAATATTTCTTTAACAATGGCGGTGTAATAATCGTCGTTAATATAACAACAATGACGATTGAGGTAAAATTCTCTTTTGCTAATAAATTTGCGGTTAATCCATTTGCCGCGATAATAAGTGCTACTTCTCCGCGTGACACCATACCAGCTCCAATACCAATCGACGATTTCAAATTAAATCCTGTTAATCTTGCTCCTAGTCCTGATCCAACTAATTTTGTCAAGATTGCGATTATCGTCATCAAAACGATAAACCAAATTTGGTTTCCAATCCCTTGAAATGTAATTTCCATTCCGATACTAACAAAAAAGACTGGTACAAAAATAGCATAGGCAATCGGTTCAATTTTATGTTCTACTTCATGCTTATATGTCGTTTGCGATATGGCAATTCCGGCTGCAAAAGCTCCGATAATCCCGGCAACCCCCATTTGTTCACTATAATAAGCAAAGGAAAAACAAATAATAAGTGCTGCACTAATTAATGCTTCTGATACGCGAAGCGGCACTAACATGCGCATAATCCACGGAACGACTTTCCACCCAATTACAACAATACTGCTAAAAAAGATGACTTTTTTAGCAATCATAAGCGTAACATTCACATCCTGTGTCCCTAAAAAACTCATAACAAAAGCTAATAAAATTACAACAATGACATCATCAAAGACGGCAGCTCCGAGAATGGTTGTGCTCTCCCTCGTATTCATTTTCCCTAAATCACGCAATGTTTGAACAGAAATACTGACGGAAGTTGCACAAAGTAATAATCCTAAGAAAATGGCATGTGACTGCATCATCCCAAACGCAATTCCTGCTAAATAACCACCGAGAAAAGGAAGAATAATACCGCCGATTGCAACTGCAAATGATGATTTTAAATTACGATTTAGTTCTTCTAAGTCTGTTTCTAGCCCTGCCATAAACATAAGAAGTAACACACCAATTTCACTTAGCTCATCAATGAGTTCTGAACTATCAATAATCCCTAAAACTGCCGGACCAATAATAATACCAACAATTAATTTTCCTAATACAGATGGCTGACCAAGTCTCACACTAATGTCACCAGCTAGTTTTGTACAAAGTAAAATAACAACTAGTTCAAAGTAAAACAGCATAGCATCTTCTCCTACTTTATAGAATACGTCTATTCCTAACGATAGTCTCTCCTTACTAATGCCATTTTATTTGTTGCATTTTTATTTCATTAAATACTCTGAATTACTACAGAAATGCTATTATTTTAGTCGTTATGTCTGGACAAGTTCGTGTTTCTAATATATTGAGCCGCGTTAATCAAAGAGGAAAGATTCCTTTATTAAAACACATCCAAATTTCAAAAGAAGATTCCGGACTCCTTTTGTCCCAATATTCCCGATCATTGCTATTGCGTATATTGAATGAGTAACCTTCCGCAATAACGTGGATTAGCTTTACCTTCTGGCTTGTTATAGGACTATATCTCCTGACAAACAAAACAAACTTAAACTTTCACTATAAAAAAATCGCTCACTATGCCATAAAGCGAGCGATTTCTCATATCTTTCTATTCGATTATTTTTTGTCTTTCTTCTTTTTCCATACTGCTACACTGTCAAAGAAAAAGTTAATGAATAACGTTCCTAACCCAGCCAATAAAAATGTCATTACAAATAAAATCCATATGCTTTTATCTTTCAAAAAATAATATCCAACAAGGAGCACAACAGCGATCCATACATATTCAAGAATTTTTTTTAGTTTTTTCTCTTCCAAAGTCATTCGCTCCCTTATTCAAGCTTCTTCTACTTTTAGTATAGCAAAAAAGAAGCCCATCATCTGCATAAAACGATCATATTACCCTCCTGAACCTGTATCTGTACAGTCTCCCACAATAACAAATATATCTTGCTTCAGCACAAGCATATTCAACTGCTCAATCGCTCGCTTCCAGCGAAATATATCATCTGCACCACTATTTTTGATATGCACATCACTTACAACTGGAAATATAAGCTTTGTCTCCTCTGCTTGAATCGAAGGATTCTATGGAAATGATATAAGTGCGAATACGCTGATTAAATTTCTTAGCTTTCATGCAATTTTCTACCCTACCTAACTCCTCCTCGTTTGGTTTATCCAATACAAGGATTATTGTAACGAAAGCATATTAATCTAAATCGAACTGTTTATGAAGGCTATTACAATACTGTAAATAGAGTGTCATTTCTATATGAAGTTACACATCACTGTCTTCTTTTCAAAAAGACGACGGATTTATGAATCTTTATTAATAAGACAAGTATAGTCCAACATTTAATAATAGTAAGAACGAATCATATAAGGAGGGAATGTCGATGCAAAAGCATAAAAAAATAGGCTGTTTTGCTCCTTTATCTATTATATGTGAAGTCCCATGTCCTCCCCCCCCTCCTATATCAAACGCTGAATTCGTTACAAATGAATTTGTAGGGAATTTCCTAATTACAAATGACACGTTTCTTCCTGAAACAAATCAATTAAAACAATCAGACTCCACTTTCGAACTTTGGAAAGGAGATGGACTGTCGTCATTATCAGGTAGTATTTCTGTATACAATAATCGAAACAGTACAACCGCGATTACTGTACAAATTGTAGGTGAAACGACAAATACGTTAACCGCCTTGCCAGGCAATACTGTTTCATATACCGGTTCAGGATTACAGTCTGTTTCTCTTATCAATATACCAAGTGATCCTTCTGTCTATATAGAAGGCCGCTATTGTTGTCAAATTACATACTGTAAATTCAAAAGTGATTGTATGTAAGTGCGTCCCACATTTTATAAAAAAATCGTGTGAACAGCTTCTTTGTTCACACGATTTTTTTATATTTCGCTAAATTAAAGTATATCGGATTGTCATACAAAACTCGCCAGTTTCCGCGGATGCTGTTCCCAAAATTGTCACAGTATCAAAACGTCTAACTGTAAAGGATGCACCGCTTCCAGTAGCCACCGTAATCGTTTCTACAGCCGTTCCGCCTATACCACCACTATAGAAAACGAGCGTAACAGGACCTGTTCCGGTATCTACTTTCAAATACCCTGATGCATAAATATCTTGTGCAATATTATCGGCATAAATAATTGCAGGTGCCGCGGATGCAGTCCAATTTATACACACTTTATCTTGTACAATATTTTTTTGCGAATTTGCACAACACGAAAGGTTCGCACTATAATTTTCCATTTCAAATCCCCCTTTATGACATGACATAGCGCGTTGTAATACAGAACTCTCCTTGATACGTGCCTACTGGCGTAGCCGGCGTTACAATTTGAATCACATCAAAGCGACGGAACGTAAAAGCAACGCTCATTCCTTCTGTCACTGTAAACGTTTGAATAATTCCTCCACCCGAATCCAATACATTCACCGTAATCGCATTTGCAGGACTCACTCCAGGCCCAACGTCATATGTTAGATAACCAGTCCCTACGATATTTTGGTTAATATTATTTCCATAGACCGTAAACGTACTAGCTTCCGAACTAGACCAAGGATTACAGACTTTATCTTGTACAAAATTGTTGCTTTCATCTGGACAACAAGTTAAAGCGGTTACAGAACAATTACAAGCCATAGTTTCTCTATCTCCTCTCTCTTACCACATTCCCTATATATGTATGCCCTCTTCATCCATTTGCTTGTATCATTCATCTATTTTCCAAACGAATCTTCCATAGGAAACTGTCCATGCATCCCCCTCTACTCTTTCTTAATATTGTATTTCTCTTGTAAATGTGGCGGTGCCATTTTTACAATAAACTGTAAAATAAAAGCCACAACAGCAATGTCATCTAATATACCAAATCCAAGTAGAAAATCCGGGATGATATCAAACGGAAAGGCTGCATATCCAATTAGAAGAGCGACGGTTAATACTTTCTTGGAAAGAGCAACGTCTTTTGAAGTGAAAAATTCATATAGAAATGGACCAAAACGGCGAAAATGAAAGATAAATCGGAATCTGTTCATCATTTTTTTCATCGATACGACCTCCTTTTTTGTATAAAAAAACCTTTATCAAATACGACAAAGGTCTAAAGAATAATAAGACGAGAGTTCCTCCCCTTTATATCGAAAATGTTATAAAAATCCCTTCAAATATTTGATACAACCTCTCCTTTTATGCCTGTTTAGCATTCCCTTAAATAATAAAAACATAAATAAAAAGCCACGCGATAAAGTGGCTTTTCTAGGCATCCTTAAAGCGGATTACATTTTGGCATCTCTAAACCAGATGATTGGGCTAATTTCAATAAATAATAACATTCTTCTCTTGCCATATGATCTGCCATTCTTGCGGATAGCGAGCTGAGTATTTGCTCGGATAACTCTAATTCTTCTAGCTCATGAAGAAAATGCGAGAAAAGATTGAGCTCTAACGAGACATCTTTCGTGAATTTTTTCAAGGCTGGAAAATGATGAAGTTCTGTACGTAAATACCCTGTCATTTCAACAGCTTTTAAATAAAATTGTTCAAAATGCTTCGCATATTCCTCGCTTTTTTCCTTCAAACGTTTCTCCACCAAATCAAGTTCCCCGGCAATCGATCCCGCATGGCCAGCCGCATCTGTTAACCAAACAAGGTGATAATGTAATTCGTGAAAAATAGGTGGTACCTCACCTTTTATTAAATATTCTAATACCGTTATATACTCTTCGACTTCATTTACCATATGATTAATAAAAGTAGGAGTAAAATGAATTGTGACTTTTCCTTCCAACTGCTTCTGCACAATACTTAACTTAAATGTTCTCATTTCCTCAGCTGCTTGTTTCGCCTCTTTGGCAAATGCAACTAAGTTTACAGTATGAATTCGACTTAAATACTTTTCAAACTTCGAAACAAAATGCCTCGCCTTATCAATGTCTCCCTTTTCTTTTGGAGCTAACGCATCTAAAAGAAATTGAGCATGATCTCCAAGCACCCTTAACCAAAATTTATGTTCAAATAATGCGCTTTCTTCATAAGTTCGATCCATATTTCCTTCCCCTCCCACACTATATTTCACACACTCTTAGCGAAAAAATGTTCACATGAAAACTAACTTATTTTTGATTCAATGTATAGTTCATGTTGATCAGGATCATAAACGATAATGCCCGTTCCATTCGGATTATGTTTTTCAGAAAACGATATTTGATAAAAAGCTAGCTTTTTCTTCACCTTTTCTATATCAGAAATAACAATCCGTATCTCTTTAGACGTAATCCGCTCTGCATTTATCCCATGCGTTCGGTTTTGGTTCATCATAATACAAATTCTCGTCGAACCAACATCATACCATACACCCGTAACATCTAATTGTGGTCTTTCTGAACTAGGCTTTAGACCTAAAATTCCTTCATAAAAATATAATGTATCTTTTAAATTTCTTACTTCTAATAAAACAGCATTCATAATTTCCTCCACCGCTCTCTCCCTCCTGTACGCTTTCCTTTTTTCTATATGTGTCATAAAAGGGGATTATGTCTGAATACATTATGTAATGATGAGTTTTTTAGTTTTATAGAAGGAGGTTCTATCATGAACAAATATATGAAATCTTATGTTCCCTATCATAGCCCTCAAGACCCTTGTCCTCCTATTGGAAAGAAATATTACTCTACTCCTCCTAATCTATATTTGGGATTTCAGCCACCCAATTTACCACAGTTTTCCCCACAAGAAGCTTTAAAAAAAGGAACTTTATGGCCTGTTTTTTATGATTATTACGAAAATCCATATGGAAAAGGGCGGTGAGCATAATCGTGGCTGAATCATTACCAAAAGAATATTATGAGTGGCTTGAAGAACTACAAGCACTGGATTTTGCTCTCGTTGAACTAACATTGTATTTAGATACACATCCAAATGATGTTGCAGCGATTGAACAATTTAATGATTTGTCTTACCAAAGACGCTTGCAACAACAAAAAATAGAAAAGAAATATGGCCCTCTTCAGCAATTTGGAAATAGTTACTCGAATGCTCCGTGGGAATGGAGCAAAGGTCCTTGGCCATGGCAAATATAAAGGAGAGAGAGTATGTGGATTTATGAGAAAAAATTACAATACCCTGTAAAAGTAAGTACTTGTAATCCTGCACTTGCCAAATTATTAATTGAGCAATATGGTGGTGCTGATGGCGAATTAGCTGCTGCGCTTCGCTATTTGAATCAGCGCTATACAATTCCCGATAAAGTAATTGGATTACTGACAGATATCGGTACAGAAGAATTTGCTCACCTTGAAATGATTGCTACAATGGTTTATAAACTAACAAAAGACGCATCGCCTGAGCAAATGAAAGCTGCTGGCCTTGATCCACATTACGCAGATCATGATAGCGCTTTACATTATCATAATGCAGCTGGTGTGCCTTTTACCGCAACTTATATTCAGGCTAAAGGGGATCCAATCGCAGATTTATATGAAGACATTGCAGCTGAAGAAAAAGCAAGAGCAACATATCAATGGCTCATTAACTTATCAGATGACCCGGATATAAATGATAGCTTACGCTTTTTACGAGAACGTGAAATCGTCCATTCACAACGCTTCCGTGAAGCTGTAGAAATTCTAAAAGAAGAACGTGATCGAAAGATTTATTTTTAACTGATTTCAACACATACCCTACTGGTATGTGTATTTTTTATTTACTGAAAAAACAACCTCCTCAGAAACAGTATAATTATTCAGTTTAACGTATTAATTTTTATTTTTTAAAAATTTCCTATTGCTTTCTAGTCATCAGACCTTTAAAATAATAACAGTTGCTCGACAAATTATTTGAATTTTCGACAAAAATCTTAGGAGGATTTTCTATATATGCGTAATACGTTAAAGCCATCGCAAATTTTCTCCATTAGCTTATTGCTATTTGCAGTTTTCTTTGGCGCTGGCAATATGATTTTCCCACCTCTGCTCGGACTTTCTTCTGGACAGAATATGTGGGTGTCTATTTCAGGATTTATTATTACAGATGTAGGGTTATCATTATTGGCAATTGTTGCTGTTGCTCTTGCAGGCGGCAGTTTTAAAAATTTAGCGAGCCGTGTTCATCCAAAATTCGCAGCAATATTAGCTATTATTATTTATCTTTCAATCGGCCCGCTATTTGTAATTCCAAGAACAAGTTCTGTTTCTTATGAAATTGGGATTGCACCCATTTTTCAATCTCAATGGTATTCTATGCTTGTTTTTAGTTTTATTTTCTTTACGATCGTCTACTTTTTATCATTAAATCCATCTAAGCTAGTTGATCATATTGGAAAAATATTAACGCCTGTTTTACTTGGAATCATTGCAATTATGGCAATAAAAGCCATTCTTACACCCGGCTCTTTTGTAGCACCTATCGGCGACTATAAGGAAATGCCATTTTTCAAAGGATTTCTTGAAGGATTTTTAACACTCGATGCAATCGGAGCTCTTGTGTTATCAACAATTGTTGTAAATGCCATTCGCCAAAATGGCGTTAACGAAAAAACATCGATTGCGAAGTACACCATTATTTGCGGAAGCATTGCAGCATTCTTTTTAACTATTGTTTATTTCTTACTTGGCTATATTGGGGCATCACACGGAAATCTTGGCCAGTTTGAAAATGGTGGTCAATTGTTAGCTACTGTTATGTATCACTTATTTGGGACAAGCGGGAATATTTTACTAAGCATCGCTATTATATTCGCTTGTTTAACAACAGCAATCGGTGTCGTAAGTGCATTTGCTAACTATTTTACAAACGTATTAACAAACGTTTCTTACAAACAACTTGTTCTATCTGTTTGCATCTTTAGCTTTGTTGTTTCAAATTTAGGCCTAAGTTTGCTTATTAAAATTACATTACCTGTATTAATTATTTTATATCCAATTACAATTATTTTGATTTTCGTATCATTTATTGATAAATATACAAAACGAAAACCATCTGTTTATATCGGAGCAATGACGGCAGCGTTTTTCATTAGCTGTATTAACGCTCTTGATAATATCGGAATGGTTCCAGCGGCTATTACGTCAATTGTCAGTACAATTCCTTTTTATAAATTAGGAGTCGGTTGGCTCATCCCAGCAATCCTTGGTGGAATTGTTGGTTATTTCATTCCGCAAACACAAATGGAAAGTGAACTTTCTACGAAATAAAGTGAAACTTTAATTAGTGGGGGTTTTCTTCATCCCCCACTAATTATGAACTCTCACCAATCGGGCTACTCCCACCTATCTTCCTTGCTTCTTTCTGAATCTTGAGGCGGGAGTCTTACTGCCCTAAAATAGCAGGATTAAAAAGCAATCGTATATCGAACAATCACATGTTGTGTTGAATATGGAGCCCATAGAGTTCGTGGCGCTCCTCGAAAATATGTTTCCATCCCCCTCTCCTTCCTTTTATCTCTATATACAGATTATTCCTCAAACATATAAACTCTATTTTATGAAAGCTAAAAAGACGCCGATTGCTACTTATGATATTCTCTTCCACCTAATATTATTGTAAGAAAGAAAAAGTCCGTCAATCAATTTATCTTCTTCCCTTCTTTAGTCGCATTTCTCAGACTCATTCGTAGCCATACAATAACCTTACAAAATTGTAATGTTATTGTAAGCTAAAACGATTTGTCATTTTTTCCCTCTCTTCTATACTGAAAATAGATATAAAAACGAACAAAAAGGTGATAAATAAATGAAAAAGAAAAATAAGGTATTCATTACGAGTGTAGTAGCAATTGGAATCGCAGCAGGTTCCTATTTTGCTTTTACTGGAGGCTCTTCTGATGTAGCAATCGCCTATAGTGGTTATAAAGTAACCGAAAAGCAAATTGAAAACACACAAAAATTCGGCGGTGAAGTCATTCCAAATGGGATGGAGACAATTGCATTCGATCCATCAAAAGGAACTTATGAACTAGCTGTCCAAAAAGGCGATGAAGTGAAAAAAGGGCAACTTCTTTTCACGTACAATGACCCTACTATGAAATTAAGTGTTACAGAGGCAGAAATGCAAAAGAAATTAGCTGAAAAAGAAGTAACATTATTAAAGAAACAAATTGATACAGCAAAACAAACATTACAAAAAAACAAAAACGCTGGAGCACCTCAAGAAATGCTAAAAGCGGCAGAAACAGAAGTACAACAGCTTGAATCACAACTTGAAATAAAAAAATTTGAAGTCGAAAAAGCGGAACAAATGATAAAAACAAACAAAGAAAAATTAACTACTCTTTCGGTAACAAGCCCTGTAGATGGTTTCATTGATGAGATTACCAAAAATACGGATGAAAAAACAGGTCTAAACGGGATTACAATTCGTCACACTGGTCCATTAAAAGTAAAAGGACAACTGTCAGAGTTCGAATTAGCTCATGTCAAAGTCGGGCAAGAAGTGACCATTACTTCCAAAACAGTACCAGGAAAAAAATGGACTGGAAAAGTAACAGAACTCTCTTCAACACCGATCAAAAGCATGGATGAAAACAAAACCGTTTCTAATTACCAATTTATTGTTACATTAGATAATAGCGAAGACTTGCAAAATGGATTCCATGTATATGTAACAAATACATCCGGTGCAGCAACTGGCACTGTTATCCCCAAAAGTAGCATTGTGAAAAAAGGGGATAAAAACGTTGTCTTTGTTATGAAAGATGGAAAGGTAAAAGAACAACCAATCACTGTTGAATTCGAAACAGATAGCGAAGCAAAAGTTTCCGGTGTAAAAAAAGGAGAACAAATCGTTTCTAAACCTGATAAAGACTTAAAAGATGGCATGGAGGTCAACACCCAATGATTGAATTAAAAGGCATCACGAAATCTTTTCAAAATGGTGCAGAATCCGTTCAAGTTTTGCACGGTATTGATATCACACTGAACCAAGGTGAGTTTACTTCCATTATGGGACCGTCTGGTTCTGGTAAGTCAACGTTAATGAATGTGATTGGCTGCTTAGATAAACCAACAACAGGTACGTATTTATTGGCCGGTCAAAACATCTCAAATATGTCTGAAACAGAGCTTGCTCATGTTCGCAATAAGGAGATTGGATTTGTATTCCAAAACTTCATGTTACTCCCACGTCTCAGTGCTCTACAAAATGTAGAACTCCCGCTCATTTACGCAGGAGTAGACAAAAAAGAACGCAGAGAACGCGCATTGGTAGCTCTCACAAAAGTTGGGTTAGCAGAACGTGCCACACATTTACCAAATGAATTATCTGGTGGGCAAAAACAACGTGTAGCCGTTGCCCGTGCCATTGTAAATAATCCGAAGTTCATCCTCGCTGATGAACCGACCGGTGCGCTTGATACAAAAACGAGCAAACAAATTATGGATCTCTTTTACGAATTAAACAAACAAGGTTCAACCATTATTATGATTACTCATGATAGAGAGATTGGAGAGGCAGCTGCGCGCCAAATTGTAATTCGTGACGGAAATATCGTTCAAGATTGGAGAGGTTAACATTGAACACAAATGAAAATATACGTATGGCCCTTTCCTCTATCTTCGCTCATAAAATGCGCTCCGTTTTAACAATGCTTGGGATTATCATTGGGGTTAGTGCCATCATTACAATCATCTCAATCGGGGACGGAACAAATGAAAAGTTCCGCGAGCAAATTGGAAAAGAAAAGAAAGACCAATTCTCCGTAAACTATATGACTGAAGATTACTCAGATATGGATGGAAAAGTATCAGCAAGCATGTATGACAATGTATTAAAAATCAGTGGAGTTCAAGATGTATACCCGGATGTAAGTGGAAAAGAAAAAGTATATGCAGGAAAAGAAGAATTAAATCTTGATATCATCGGGGCAAAAGGTGACTATTTTGAAGATTCCTCTAAATTCCATCTCGAACATGGAAGGTTTTTAACAGCTTCTGATTTAGATCGACCAGAACATTCCATTATGTTAAATAAAGAAGCATTTCATAAATTATTTTCTTCATGGAAACCAAACTTATATATAGACATAAAAGGTACACCTTATAAAGTAGTTGGTGTATACTCTAAAGAATCTATGATGGGCGGCATGAAATTCAAAGAAGGTATCATTTCTGTTGAAAATTGGCCTATCCTATTTGGAAAAAATAATTATGATGGCATTACAGTAAAAATAGATCCAGCTCAAGATAAACAAACTGTGCAAGATGCGGTTATAAAATCATTAAATGATGCAAAAAAGCCTGAGTATACAGGAGAATTTAAAATACAAGATCCGCAAGAAGCTTTAAAAGAAATTGATAACTTTACAGGTATATTAAAAAGTGTATTCGGTGGTATTGCAGCCATTTCATTACTTGTTGGCGGCATTGGTGTTATGAATATTATGCTCGTATCTGTAACAGAGCGAACGCGTGAAATTGGAATCCGAAAAGCAATTGGGGCAACGCGTGGAAAAATATTGCTGCAATTCCTTATTGAATCTTGCATTCTAACAGCATTAGGCGGATTCATTGGATTCCTACTCGGTATTTTCTTCGCTTGGATCGTTGCTATGTTTGCTGGATGGCCACTTGTCGTTTCCGTAAAATTAGGAATTATTTCTGTCGCACTTTCTATGCTCATTGGGATTTTATTTGGTTTACTACCAGCTAATAAAGCGGCAAAGCTTGATCCAATCGAGTGTTTACGTTATGAATAAAAAATGGTAGAGAAGATGCTCTCTACCATTTTTTGTATGATCATTTCTTCCATGTAAATCCAAATTTATCCCATGCTTGTAAATAATCGAGTAAGAAAATCTCTTCTTCCACTATACGGCCCACTACGTTTGTCTTTCCTGTATTCACCATATCTTTTAAGGCAATTTGTAATTCCCCTTTATACTGACCGTACTCTTCATTATCGATTAAAATATCGCCTCGTTTAATCGCTCTTGTATGATGCGGTTTAAATTCTTCTTTTTTATATTTCACGCGGCTTTGTGTTGAGCGAATCATATATTCTGATACGTCCCCACGATAGAAATGCGGTTCTTCCAATATAATCTTTCTCTCTAACTCTGTTGTTGTATCATAAATTTCCACATCAAATATTTGCTTTTCTTTATTGATTGCCCCAAGTGCTTTTAGCTCAGCTTCTGATGCGTATGCATTTGCAATAATGACATCATCAATGACCCCTGTTGCAAATAAATGCTTCGCTTGTGTTGTAATTGGTAATTCACGATGTTGTTCGATTGTACATAACCCTTCCGTTACCGGCCACGGACCATATGTTGCATCAAAAGATGTAACAAATGCTGCCGTTCTCATTCCATACTCTTTAAACTGTTTTGAACATTTCATAAAGTGATCATAAGAAAGACCCGAATAGCGATGTGGATAGAAATTATGACAACCAATTAAATTTTCTTTGTTTGGACGATGACTCATAATATTATCAACATATTTTGTACCATTGCTCATATTAATCTCGATTTTTAGCCCATATGGATTATATGTCATAATAGATTCTTCTAATCCTGAAAAACCAACATCTAGCCGAATGCCATATGCACCTAATTTATGGAAAAACGATAAATCATCATAAGAAATACCAAGCTGCTTAAACACTGCTGGACTTATATCAACGAGTACTTGAAAACCTAATTCATTTGCATGAGAAATCGTTTCCTTAAATTCTTTCATAACTGTTTCTTTGTCTCCATCAACGGATAATAAACATGTAAATACTCGTGTAAATCCATACTGATGTGCTAATGTTAAATATTCCTTATCTTTCTCTACTGTAGAATGTTCTGGATAAATAGAAATACCTAATTGTCTCATAAAGTATACGCCTCTTTCTTCATCATAATTGTAAACCTTTACAAATAAATGTAGATGAATAACTATATCCCCTAACCATTTACTACATTTTTGAATCCATTTTCTTTTCCGAAAAACTTCTGTCAATCATAACAACTAGCAGACTATACATCTATACTTTAACTCTTTTTCAAAGAATTGTGTAGTCTTTACACAAATTTGTAAATCTTTTTTATATAAAAAATCATTCCTCTACTTCAGTTCAACTTTCTTGACTGTTACATTGGCCAATACATATACTCGAAGGAACAGAGAAAAATTATAATATAGGAGATGAATATATGGGAGAAGCTGCACTTATAGAGCGAGAATCCTTATGGACAAAAGAATTTATCGCGCTAATTTTCGCTAATTTATGTATGTTCTTAGGTTTTCAAATGTTAATTCCAACGCTTCCTGTTTACGTAAAAGAAATTGGTGGCTCAAGTTCTAATATTGGTTTTGTTGTCGGCATATTTACCGTTGCAGCACTTTTTATTCGCCCCTTAACAGGAAATGCATTGCAGAAGTTTGATAAAAAAATTATTTTAATGACTGGGACTGCCATTTGTTTGCTAGCTATGGGCAGTTATTTGTTTGCTTCAACAGTATTTCTTCTACTAGCTGTCCGGATTTTACACGGAGCTGGTTTCGGTATGACAACCACTACATATGGGACGATTGTCTCTGACTTAATTCCACCTGCTCGCCGCGGGGAAGGAATGGGATATTTTGGTCTGTCTGGAACGATGGCAATGGCACTTGGTCCTCTCATCGGATTATGGATTATGCAAAACTATAACTTTACTATTCTTTTTTTATGTGCACTATCTTGTACTGTTGTTTCTCTCATTTTAACAAAACTATTAAAAATGAAAGAAATGGCAAAGCCACTTCTACAAAAACCCGAGACATTTTTAGATGGTTTTATTGAGAAAAAAGCTTTACTTCCTTCATTATTAATTTTATGTATTACCCTTATGTATGGAGGAATTGGTAGCTTTATTACATTATTTGCTGCACAAGTCGGAATTACTGATATTAGTCTTTTCTTCTTATTTAACGCACTTGCAATCGCTGTAACTCGTCCCTTTTCTGGAAAGTTATATGATGCAAAAGGACATATATTTGTAATCATTCCTGGTGTTTTACTAACTTTTGCAGGAATTATTCTTCTATCGTATACAACAGCGATACCAAATTTAATTATTGCTGCTAGTTGTTATGGTAGTGGATTTGGGGCCATTCAACCTGCCTTGCAGGCATGGATGATTGACCGGGTTTCTCCGCACAGACGAGGTGTCGCTACTGCAACATTCTTCTCTGCATTTGACCTTGGCATCGGTGCTGGAGCAATTCTGTTCGGATTTATTGCCCATTTTACAGACTATGCAACTGTATATCGTTACTCATCCGTGTTGCTAATCGTCTTCCTTTTCATTTACATAACAAATGTAAGAAAAGAAAGACGATTAGGGAAAAGACACGAAAAAGCTGCTGGATAACAGAGGTTCAGCGGCTTTTCTTATTCATTACGATGATATTTTAATTTTGTTGTTACGTTATTGCCAAAGTAACAATATATTTATATATTACTTATTCATTCATATCCTCTTCATAATCTGCATATTTTTCGTATATTGACCTCACAATATGTATAACGCTTCTTCATCATTGTTTTTTACAAACTTACTTTTAAAACCAATTAAATCCAGAAGATTCTTTAAGTAAATGTAAACTTTTTATTCCTTTGTAAATTTAGTGTAAATTTTAACGATAATCCGTTTACAGTCAATCAAGGTTTAGTTAATAATTACACCGTACATGAAATATAAGGAGTGGAATTCGTGGAATTTAATATTCAAGATATGCTCTTCCAATTTATTGGGGGGTTAGGTATTTTCTTATTCGGAATTAAATACATGGGAGATGGACTGCAACAAGCAGCTGGAGATCGTCTCCGTGATATTCTCGATCGCTTCACAACAAATCCACTGATGGGTGTACTAGCTGGTATGTTAGTTACTGTGCTTATTCAATCTAGTTCTGGTACAACCGCTTTAACAGTTGGACTTGTAAGTGCTGGCTTTATGACGTTACGACAAGCCATCGGCGTCATTATGGGGGCAAATATTGGAACAACTGTTACAGCATTTATTATTGGAATTAAAATTGGAGAATATGCTCTTCCTATTATGGCAATCGGAGCAATCTTCCTATTCTTCTTTAAAAATAAAAAAGTACAATCTCTTGGACAAGTCGTATTCGGATTTGGGATGTTATTCTTCGGTTTAGAATTAATGAGTACAGGTATGAAACCACTCCGTTCTTTAGAATCATTCCAGGAGCTAACAGTAAGTATGAGTAATAATCCTATTTTAGGTGTGATTGTTGGTACTGTATTTACTTTAATTGTACAAAGTTCAAGTGCAACAATTGGAATCTTGCAAGAGTTATTCGGGCAAGGAGCAATTGATTTAAAAGCTGCACTTCCTGTATTATTTGGTGATAATATCGGAACGACGATTACCGCTGTTTTAGCAGCAATTGGTACTTCTATCGCGGCGAGACGTGCGGCATTCGTACATGTTATCTTTAATATCGTTGGAACCATTATCTTTACAATCTTATTAATACCTTTTACAAGTTTAATTCAATATTTCCAAACATCATTAAACTTAAATCCTGAAATGACAATTGCCTTTGCACACGGAACATTTAACGTGACAAATACAATAATTCAGTTTCCATTCATCGCTGTCTTAGCTTGGATTGTAACAAAAATCATTCGTGGAGATGATGCTGCTATCGACTGTAAGCCGCAGCACTTAAATCCTATTTTCATTGAACAATCTCCTGCTATCGCTTTAACAGAAGCACAAAAAGAAACGATTCGCATGGCAGAGTTTGCATTACACGGACTAAAAGAAGCGCGCTGCTTTTTAAATACGAAAGAAAAGAAGCACGCGGATATGGCAGCTCAACTAGAAGGGGCGATTAATAATTTAGATCGAAAAATTACCGACTATTTAGTATTGCTGTCTGAAAAGCCTCTTTCGCCAATAGATTCTGAAAAACATTCCGCATTATCATCTGTTGTCGGAGATATCGAACGCATTGGAGATCACGTTGAAAATTTAATCGAGCTTGTAGACTCTCAAAATTCCAATCGAATTACACTATCTACTGAAGCCATGGAAGAACTAAATGAAATGCTAGAGTTAACAGTTTCTACATTACAAGATGCGATCCATGCTTTAACAAACTTTGACACCGAACTTGCTCAAACAGTCATTACGAAAGAACGTAAAATTGATCAAATGGAACGCGTATTGCGTAAACGCCATGTGATGCGCCTAAATGAGCGCAGTTGCTCCGGTGATGCGAGCATTATCTTTGTCGATATGGTAAGTAATTTAGAACGTATCGGTGACCATGCTGTCAACATTGCAGATGGTGTGTTAGGGGAACAAGGAAAATTCTCATTAAGACAAACATTATAAAGACAAAAGAGACGCTTGAATCAGGCGTCTTTTTTGTTTTTACCAAAGTCGCTTTTCTGCTGAATTATATAAAATAGCCCCGTTCCTTCTCTTCTTGGACATATTCCAACAAATTTGACATTCCTATGCTTTTCTCACATTACATATTTTCATTTCACATAAAACCTATTATACTTGTCATATATTCATAAAACATAATAATGACATGCTATATAAATCTGACTTCCCATAAAATAAATTGAATTTTTGCGAAATGTAAATAATTTGTAATGTTCTTTTGCACTAAATTTCATTATAATTAGTTGATATGAGTTTCGTATTTCAATCCAAATGAAGGAGTACATGAAATGGATCAAAACCCATCTTTACAAGAGAATACACGTAGTAATACAAAGAAAAAAGGAAAGAAAAAAACAAAAATTATTATAAGCGCCCTTTTATTATTTTTAATAATAGGAGGAGGTTATACTTGGTTTTTAGTCAATAAAGCATCTTCTGCTGTTCGAAATGCCGCTCACGATTTAGCGCGCGGTAATAAATCAGATTTGCGTGATAAAGCTGTAAAACCTATTACAAATAATGTATCTGTATTAATAATGGGTGTTGATGAAAGCGATGTCCGCGGAAAAGAATACGGTAACGCAATCCGTACTGATGCCCTATTACTAGCAACTTTTAATAAAGATAGTAAAACGGTCAAGCTATTGAGCATCCCGCGCGACACATACACATATATTCCCGTAGAAAAGAAAAAAGATAAAATTACACATGCACATGCATACGGTTCAGCGAAAAACGGGAAAAATGGCGGACCACAAGCAAGTATCGATGCCGTAGAAAAATTACTACATGTTCCTGTCGATTACTTTGTCAAATTCAATTTCAAATCCTTTATGAAAATTGTTGATGATTTAGGTGGCATTAAAGTGGATGTTCCTGTTGAATTCACAGAACAAGATAGTAACGATAATCCAGATGCAATTCACTTGAAAAAAGGGGTTCAAAAATTAAATAGTGAGGAAGCACTTGCACTTGCTAGAACGCGTCATATCGATAGCGACGCAATGCGCGGACAACGTCAACAACTTGTGATTGAAGCAATTTTAAAGAAACTAACAAGCGTTGGTTCCGTTACAAAAGTAGGAAATATTATTGATGATATTAACGGACAATTCGTTACAAACTTAACATTTGATGATATGTTATCATTTTATAAATACGGTTCTGATTCTACACTTGAAAAATTACAAATTGAAGGAACAGACTGCTACATGGCTAAAGGTGATGACACATGCAGCAAATCTGCTGGTGGTGGTAGAACATATTACTATAAACCAGATGAAAAGAATTTAAAAAGCTTAACAAATGAACTTCGTGAACATCTTGGATTACCTGCATATACAAAGAAAGAGTCAGATAAGAAAAAGCAATCTAACCCTGAAGCAGAAGAAAATCAGGATTCAAATCATAATGAAAATGAAGAAGATACAGAAACAGAGTCTCATAACAATTAATCAAAGCCCCAGCTCTATAGAAATAAAGCTGGTGCTTTATATATCTATCAATTTAAGAATTTCTAAAATTAAAACTTTTTAAACTATCAATTTTTATATCTTTAAATTATAATAAAAGATAGCAGAATATTTTAATTAACAGGAGGCACATACAAATGAAAGCAGCCGTAAAACATAATATTTCCGACTTTAAAGACTATTTAAAGTCCAATGATATATATATGGAAGAAATCGTTGATGAAAATGATGGTTCCGTACATTTCACAGTAAATTTAACTACAGAAAGTGGCGCAAAAATACACCTAATCGCAGCCTTCCATAATGACCATCCAACTGTAGATATATATTGCTTCAATGTTGCACAATTAGCTGATTCAACATCCAAAAGTGACATTTTATATATGTTAAACGAGCTGAACACATCATATAGATTTGCAAAGTTTACACTGAACAATAGAAATATTATCGATATCTCCACTTCCCTTGCCTTTTCAGAGCCACATTTTAACCCAGCGCTCGTCTTCGAACATGCGAGAATGCTATATCAATTAGCGAATGATGAGTATGAAAAGATTATGAAAGTAATTTGGAACTAAACAAACTTATGTAGGGGCCGTCCAAAACTATAACCTGTGGGCAGTCTCTATTTCTCTTTTTAAAACAGCAAGATGGACCAGCTCGTTCATATTTCATGTCAAATCACTAATATTGCTTATGATCCATATAAATGAAAAAGAATGGACAAAAAATGTAAATACAATTGTTTATCCATCCTTTTCATTACATAACTATTCTTCACACATACTTCCGATGCACCATCTTCCCATCATATGAAAAGACAACACCTTTACTCTCTACAATCGACTCTAAATGCACCGTTCTTCCCCATAGTTGATAAATATATGGCAGTACTTTCTCTAAATATTTTAAATCGAGCTCAATTCCTTCATAACAATGCTTAATATATAGCTCGCCATTCTTTAAATAATCTCCATTTTCTACGACTAGATATGGGAATCCGCCATTTGTCCGCATATTTACAAGCTGATCGCGAACGTGTTCCCACTCTTTATCCACTACTTTATACTCTTTCCCTTGGCGTTGGAATAAGTACATATCTTCTCTCATCACTAAGTCCTTATTTAAATAGTTTCTTAAAAATGATACATCCCATTCAATTTCCCGTACTTCAAAGATTTTTTCACGACCTGACCCAGGCTTCACCCCGCGACGCTTCATCTCTTCGGTCGGGTTATTATAGCGTTCTTCAATATCTTCAAACACTTTAATACCGAGGTAATACGGATTAATGTTCGTTTTAGAAGGTTGCACAACGCCTGCATTTAATTTCGCAAATTCAATCGATTCATCGGATGTTAAGTCCATTTCACGGAGTATGCGTTGATGCCAAAACGAAGCCCAGCCTTCATTCATGATTTTCGTTTCAAGCTGTGGCCAAAAATAAAGCATTTCTTCCCTCATCATCGTTAAAATATCGCGCTGCCATTCTTCTAGTTCTCGGCTATACTCTTCGATAAATAAAAGCAAATCTTTTTCAGGTCTTGGTGGAATTTTTTTCTTTTTTCTTATTCGCGCTGGTTCTTTCTTTTCATTTTGTTCATCTAATCTCCATAAATCATCGTATTCTGAAACTCGTTTCTTTTCTGCTTCTTCCTCTTCCACATCCTCGATGCTCCATGCTAATTTTGGACGCATAAGCGATGGATCAATATGCTCTTGAATTGCAAGTACAGCATCTAAAAATTTTTCGACCTCTTCTTTTCCATATTTATGCTCATACGCTTTAACACGATCAGCAGTCGCAGCCATGCTTTCCACCATATCGCGCTTCGTATTCGAAAAGCGAATATTATTTTTAAAGAAATCACAATGCGCCAATACGTGCGCCACAATTAATTTATTTTGAATTAAAGAATTCGTATCTAATAAAAATGCATAACATGGATCCGAGTTAATCACAAGTTCATATATTTTACTAAGTCCCAAATCATAATGCAGCTTCATTTTGAAGAACTGTTTTCCAAAGCTCCAATGTGAAAAACGTGTTGGCATGCCATACGCACCAAATGTATAAATAATTTCCGCTGGGCATACTTCATAGCGCATCGGATAAAAATCTAGTCCAAACCCAGTCGCAATCTCTGTAATTTCAGCAATCGCATATTGCAGTTCTTTATCATCACTCGCTCTCATTATTTTCCCTCCTTACACTCTCCCTTAAGAAAGTGTATGAAGGGAAACAAGCTTTCATGAAAACTAAACAAAATTCTCATGCATATCGGAATCATTTCGTTTCCTGAATGTAAACAGAAATTCCTACTATAATATAGAATATTAAAATATACACAATCTCATTCCATATGTATCATAAAGGAGCTGATGATATGAAGTATGGGCTGTTCGCCGAGAACGAGCCCTTTTCTATATTGTTTCGGGACTTGGACTACTACTACCTCATTTATTGCTAGCACTTCCACTATTTCTAGATTCTACATTAACTTCTGTTGACTTTATTATTTTACTCTCGTTAATTATACGAATTAATTTCTTTTTGTTTTGGATTATGTCTGATATTCGATATGAATTTAGAGAAGAAACTCTTTATGCACGCTGTGGGCCATTTCGATGCAGCATTCCGTATCCCCCATATGACAAAGGTCAATAAAACAAATGACATGATGCTCGGGTTTCGGTTAGCTGCAACATTAGAAGGGATTGAAATTCACTTTTTAGCAGTTTGAAACTTTCACCACAAAACGAAGAAGCCTTTATTGCACAATTACAGAAAAAATGCCCCAAATTACAAAACAATTCGATTGTAAAATAGGATAGAAAAAGCGACACTATCAATGTGAAGTGTCACTTTTTCTATCCTTATTACTCTTCAATAATATCTAGTTTCTCCACAATCGGTGTGCGCGCTTTTCCTTCTGGCGTTTTATCGAAATAACCGACATGAAGAATACCAATGATGCGCTGTCCCTTTGTTAGTCCAATTCCTTCTATAAATAATGGATTATAAATTAATCCACCTGTTTTCCAAACAGAGCCTAAACCGCGTTCCCACGCAAGCAATTGAAAGTTTTGCATAAATGCACATGTTGCGGCATAATCTTCATCACGCTGAATTTGACGTGGATCTTCATCCATATAAACAACGATTTGAGCAGGTGTGCTTAAGAAACGATCGGATAAAATTTTACCGCGCTTTGCTTTTTCTTCTTCTGTAAAAGAATTTAATACGGCATCTACTAGTTTCTTGCGCCCTTCGCCAATAAATAATTTACAATTCCATGGCTCACGATGTTTATGGTTCGGTGCCCATGCCGCATCATTTAATAATTCAATTAATAGCTCTTTCTCAACTGCTTTATCTATAAATGTACGAATCGATCGCCTTTCTTTCATGACATTTGCACTGGAAGTATATGTAGTCATATTGTTCTCTCCCTTATTTTACTCTATATGTATACGTTTGTTATTGATAGTGATTTTCAATTTCGATTATAACTTAGTTTTCTATCATTAATCAATATTTTATGTTGAAAAGCCATCAAAATCCTGCCCTAAAATAGCGAGAGTTACTATGAATTAAAAAACTTGACATGTTCACAAGTTTTTCATCATAAACATTCTCCTTATTTTACCGTATAATATTTCGCTATCCCCAAAAACTAACGAAAGCAACTTATAAAGGAAAAGAGGTGGATATGATGTTCAAATTTTCATCAAAAAAACAAGGATCGACAAAGAAAAAGACGCCTTGTTCTATTCCTGAATTTATTCATACAATGAAAGAATCTCTTGATTTTGTTTCCTACCCTATTGTACAGGACGAAACACTCTGTCTTTTTTATTACAAAACGGTAGTCGATGCACGCCTCATTGAACAGTTTATTTTAACACCGCTCAAAAAGCAGTTAAATAAGCTGAAAAATATAACGGATGTAGCAAATAGCATTCCCATGGAAGACATTGTCGTCTCTCCTTCTATTGATGATATTCGTGAAAAATTATTAGCTGGATATGTTCTCATTCAAATGCAAAACCATTCAAAACAATATGTCCTTATACGTGTAGAAAATACATCAATAGGAGCTCGTACATATAACGATACAGAAAATGAGTATAGCGTCATTGGACCTAAAATCGGGCTTGTCGAAAATATTGATATCAATATTCACTTACTACGCAAAAATATTGTAACAGAACAATTAATTTTCAAAGAAATTACGGTTGGATCTATATCCAAAACAAAAGTTGCCGTAGCTTATATAGAAGGCATTACGAATAAACAACATATTCATACTGCTATTCAACGCTTAGAGGGCATTGATTTTGATGTTCCTTTTGACGCAACAATGATTGAGCAATTTATTAGTGATAATAGTAATTCGCCATTTCCCGTTCTACTACCGACAGAGCGACTTGACCGATCTGTATTTGCTTTAATCAATGGACAAGTGCTCATTTTAACAAATGGATCACCTTATGCATTAGCTGGTCCAACAACTTTATTAGATTTCTTTATTTCACCGGAAGATTATTATTTGCCGTGGCTTATTGGCTCTTTTTTTCGGATGATACGTTTTTTTGGTGCGATCTTCTCGTTATTTTCTTCTGCGATTTATACAGCAGTATTAACGTATCATTATCAAATGATTCCGGCAGATTTATTAGGTCCGATTATTTTTTCTCGAGCAAATGTACCTTTCCCACCAATTTTAGAAGCACTTTTTTTAGAAATTACAATTGAGTTATTACGTGAAGCAGGTGCGCGTTTACCAACAAAAGTCGGGCAAACCCTTGGAATTGTTGGTGGAATCGTAATTGGACAAGCTTCTGTTGAAGCAGCTTTAACAAGCACCATTTTATTAATTGCGGTCGCTTTATCCGCTCTTGCATCTTTCACAACGCCAACTGTCAAAATGTCATCTACAATTCGCTTACTCCGATTCCTACTTATCCTTTTAGCTGGTGCATTTGGAGGTCTCGGTCTCATTATCGGATTTGTATTCATTTTAACTCATTTACTTCATTTAAAATCACTTGGATCGCCTTATTTATTGCCGTTATATCCATTCCGTGGTTTAAGTACAGCGGAAGGATTTCTTCGTCTTCCATTTAGTCAAACGGCAAATCGCCCTTCTTTCTTACGCCCAAAGTCACAATGGCGTTATGACGCTAAAAAAGCAAAACAAAAATACGATGGAGAGAAAACATGAGAAGAATATTATCTTTTTTAGTCATTATTTTGCTATGCTCTCAATTCGGATGCGCACAAATGCATACAGTAGATACACAAAGAATGATTCATGCAGCTGGATTTGATATGTCAAAAAAACAGGAGTTTCAAGGAACTATTTTATATCCCGAATATACCCATGGTGTAAATACGAAACCGAAAACGCAAACAACGACAGCAATTTCACTCGAAACGATTACGTCTCGTTTGAACGCAAAGTCTCCGCATAATATTGTAGTTGGACAAATGCGTGTCGTCTTATTTGGAAAGTCTTTTGGCACATATGGAATAGGTGAAATAGTGAATAATTTACAGCGCAATCCGAACATTGGTCGCGATGTACAACTCGCTCTTGTTGATGGTTCATCTAAAAAGCTTTTACAGCATGTAAAAACACACGGTTCCTTATATCTTGCTGATTTACTGGAACAAAATGTACGAAATGAAACGATTCCTCGTACAGCTTTAAATTTGTTTTTATATGACTATTACTCAAAAGTACGTGACCCTTTTTTGCCGTATATTTCAATCGATAAAGACCAGGCAGTTTCAGTGAAAGGACTTGCCTTTTTAAAAAAAGATAAAGTCGTCATGTATACGGATAACCAAGGATCCTTTTTAGTCAAACTTCTTATGAATCCAACAAAAAATGGCCGCTATGAAGTACCTATTCGAAAAGGGAAACATAAAGGGCTCGTTGTGATTCAAAATTTATCTGGCAAAAGCATCTACCAAGTTAACAATATGGATCATACAGCGAAAGCACGCATTCGTTTAAAGCTAAACGGATTAATCACAAGCTCCCCTAATTGGATGAACTTAACAAATAAAAAAAATATTTCTTTCATTCGAAAACAAGTAGAAAATACGCTAAAAAAACAAGCAGAACAACTCATTCAAGAATTCCAGCAAAAAAACATAGATCCATTAGGTATATGTGATGAAATGAGAAGCCGAACAAGGGAATGGAACATAAAAGAAATTAGAAAGATGTATCCTTCAACAGATATTCATGTTGATGTAAATGTGAATATTGTACAATCTGGCATCGGAGAATAGTGAGGTGATAAGATGAGTACGAAAAGCACTGAAAAAACAAAAACTGTTTCTCCTTATTTCATATTTTTTTTACTACACTCCTTACAAATTGGAGTGGGTATTCTTGGTTATCAACGAATTATTATAAAGAGCGCTGGTCATGACGCATGGATTGCTATCATTATAGCTGGTGCTGCAACTCATATTGTATTATTTTGTATGTTAAAAATGTTAGAGAAAGATGGTGATTTAGTTCAGATCCATACAACATGCTTCGGAAAATGGATTGGGTCTTTCTTAACATTATGTTTCACTTTTTATTTTCTATTATTTTGTCTTACCGTTCTACGGACATATATTGAAGTAATTCAAGTTTGGGTATTCCCTACCATAAAAGGATGGACGTTGACTTTACTTTTTTTACTTGTTACTTACTATGCATTAAAAGGAGGATTCCGCTCTGTAACTGGAATCTGCTTTTGGGGAACTGTATTACCCATTTTCGTTGTTCTTTTTTTAGTTTTCCCACTACAATATGCTCATTTTCGTAACATATTACCAATTTTCATACACTCACCTATTGAAATGTTACAATCAGCTAAAGATTCTTCATTAGAATTTTTAGGATTTGAAGCCATACTTGTTTTTTATCCATTTATTGAAAAAGGAAAATCATTTAAAAAATGGGCTCATGGTGGTATTTTATTTACTACCATTGTATATGGAGTGTTAGCGGCCGTTTCTATTATGTATTTTGGTGAAGGCTTACTAAATCACACCATCTGGCCAACATTAACGATGTTAAAAATTATTAAAGTTCCTTTTATTCAACGATTTGAGTACATTATTATTTTTATTTGGTTACTGATTATTTTACCCAACCTATGCTTAACAATCTGGTCAGCTTGTCGTTCTGTAAAGCGTTCTTTCCATATCTCATTTAAAGTTACACTCCCTTTTTTTATTACAATTGTATTCATCGCCTCTTTATTTTTTACAAATCGAGAAAGTATCAACATATTAAACACCACTTTATCTCAAACTGGAATGTATATTGTATATACATACATTCCCTTACTTTGTATATGGCACTCGATTCGCTGGCGATGGAAAAAGAAAAAAACTGCTCCATAACAGTAGAGAATTTGATACAATTCAATTAATACGTAGCTAAAGGAGGATAAGCATATAAAAAAATATATATTCTCTCTACTTGTAATCATGAGCCTACTCCTTACTGGATGTAGTAGTGCACATGACAAGAAAGTTTCAAGATCAAAAGAAGATCATGCTTCTCACATTGCACAAGGTGACGTGCAAGAAAAAACAAATGGAGTAGAAACACTCCCAACCTTTTTAGACAAGCTAGACCCACAACTAAAAGATATCTATACAGTCGCAGGAAACAACGCCGAATTATTAAGTTGGATTCCTTGTTACTGTGGATGTGGTGAAAATGTGGGACATAAAAGTAATAAAAATTGTTTTATTAAAGAAATAAAACAAAATGGAGAAGTTGTTTGGGACTCCCATGCAACAACATGTGTAAACTGTTTAGAAATTGCAGTCAAATCTGCATCTATGCAGCAAAACGGAAAGTCTCTACTTGAAATTAGAAATTACATCGACAATACATATAAAGAAGGCTATGCAAAACCGACGCCTACACCAATGCCCAAAGCTTAAAAACGAGGAATCCTCTCGTTGTTTATTAGCAAATTCTTTCACGTGTATTTCCACTTATCTTTCACACACTATATGTAACTCCTCGGTAAGGAGGTACACAATGAACACCTACAACGACTACGACAAAGCGCTCTATTACACATATTGTTGTAATTGGGATAAGTTACTTGTTTTAATGGTACAAACAAAAGATCAAATATTTTCAAAACGAATTGAACGCTTTTTACATGCGTATCAATATGGAAAACAATTATCTGAAGTAGATAAACAACTACAACTGTTATTCCAATATATTGACCATGCCTCACAAAAGTCCTATATGGAAGAAATTGAACAGCTACAAATGTAAAGAAAGAGCTTGTCCAAGAAGAATTATTTTTGGACGGGCTCTTTTTACAAGCATTAATTTTACTAACGATGAAGTAACGGGATTGATCGGTTAGTTGCTATCTCATGTAGAAATCGCCAACTTTTTGAATGTTTTTCCACATTCATGTTCATAATACATATATGATTGTGAATTGGACGTGATAACTTTGCGGAAACTGTTATACATATTCCTTTGTATCATTACAGTCTTAACCGGTTGTCAACCAAAGAAAAACATGGATTCATTTCATGGAAAGAAACAAGATAAATATACATACAATCTTCTCATTATCGGCAGTGATTCACGCGACGAACAACATGGGCGTGCGGATACCATTATGATTGCTCAATATAATAAAAAAGAGCATACAGCCAAACTCGCTTCTATTATGCGCGATAGCTATGTAGAAATTCCTACCTATGACAAAAAATATAATAAAATTAACGCTGCCTACTACTACGGTGGTCCAGAACTGTTACGCAAAACAATTCATCACAATTTCGGAATTGACACTTCCCATTACGTAACAATCGATTTTCAAGCGTTTGTTAACATTGTAGATACAATCGCACCAGAAGGAATTAAAGTACATGTCACGCAATCCATTATCGATGACATGAAATTATCTGTAGCACCTGGGATGCAGGCTCTTCATGGAAAAGAATTATTAAAATATGCTCGTTTTCGTCACGATAAAGAGAGTGATTTTGGTCGTGTAAGACGGCAACAAGAAGTACTTCAAGCAGTTAAACGAACATTTACTCGTAAGATGCATTCTCTAGATGGAATGCTTGATATACCAGCAATGGCACAAAAAATCGCACCAGACATCCAAACAAATTTAGATGTACAAACGCTATTTGCAATTCGCAATAGTCTATTATCAACACCAAAAATAGAAACCATGCGTGTTCCTCTTGAGAATGAGTATAATCATGCTTTTATTGAGCATGCAGGCTCCATATTACAAATACATCCCGAAAAAAATAAAGAAGCTCTTCAACGTTTTTTCAACGTCACAAGAGCTGTAAATAACTCATAAAAACAAGGTGGTATACCTTGTTTTTTGTTTTTACTACGATAAATTTTCTTGATAAAAATATTTTTTCTTTATTTTCATGTCCTCTTCATACTATAATTTAGTATGTAACTATTATAAGAGAGGTAAAAACATGGACCGTGAAAAGAAACAAGAATACGCTTTATTGACCGCTTGGGGAGCTTCTTTTATCGCTACACTTGGAAGCTTATATTTTTCTGAAATTATGAAATTCGAACCTTGTGTGCTTTGCTGGTATCAACGTATTTTTATGTATCCATTCGTTTTATGGCTTGGTATAGCTATAGCGAAAAAAGACTATCGCATCGCTTCCTATTCCTTGCCAATCGCAAGTATTGGTGCTTGCATTTCTTTATATCACTATGGAATCCAAAAAATCTCAGCCCTTTCAGAAGCCGGAGCAGTTTGCGGACGTGTCCCTTGTACAGGAGAATATATAAACTGGTTTGGTTTCATCACGATTCCATTTCTAGCATTAATCGGATTTATGACCATCATCATTTGTAGCTTTATAATCATAAAAAATAAATAAGGAGATGAAATCATGAAAAAACTGCTTATATTTGGCGGTATTGTTATCGTTTTATTTGTGGCCCTTTGGGGTGTAAGATTTATGGAAGATAATAGTAAAAAAGATTACTATGCAAACAAGATTACCCTGGAGGAGCTTCGTAAAAATATTACAGACAAAAAAAACCAGACCATTTACTTTTATCAAACAAATTGTGTACATTGTCAAAAGGTGTCTCCTATCGTTGTCCCTCTTGCGAAAGATTTGAATGTTGATATGAAAGTGATCGATATTGAAAAAGAACCTGATGCTGTTTGGGACGAGTTCAACATTAAAGGGACTCCAACAATCATTCATTATAAAGAAGGAAAAGAAGTAAGTCGCATCAGCGGCGACCCAGGCAAAGAAACCTTTCGTAAATGGTTGAAAGAAACGAAAAAGTAACAAGAAAAGGAAACTTCCGCTATACATGAAATGGATATAAAATCCCACACTACTATATAAGGAGGGGTTTTATGCCAGAAGTACGCTGTTCCGTTTCCAATTGTTCCTTTTGGGGACAAGGCAACTTTTGTCAAGCAACTGCAATCTTCGTTCAGCCTGATGATCAAAATGCAAATCAACCAGGAGATAATTCCTATACAAATGCAGCTTTAACAGGTGAAACATTTGAAAGTGCAGTAACAACAAGCTTTGAAACGTGTTGCCAAACCTTTAAACCAAAATATTAAATCAAAACCCTTCATCGTATGAAAGATGAGGGGTTTTCTTCTGCACTATTTCATATCATAATACTCCCATATTGCCAAGCATCATGCATGAGTATCATGTATAAGATCACAATCACAATTGTTCCCCACAAAGTAATTTCTCGATATGTTCCTTCCTCGCCATCTCTTGCTTCAATAAAAGCCCAAATAAAACCTATCATTAAAAGTAGATCAACATATGGTACATACAGGAAAAAGAACAGCAGTGCATATAAATACACAACAAATAAACCAGTTGTAATTAAAAAAATTTTAAAAGCAAATTCACTATTTCCTTTCTTCATATATCCGCCCCCCCAATCTATACTGTATTATATTCAACATATGACAAATTGGGGAAACATTCCAAATAAGCTACCAAAAATTTACGGTAGCTATTATTGAATATTATATTTTCGTTTATATATATTGCTCAAAACGGAATGAGGTAATTGTTCATAGTGAGTCTTCTCTCCTGATTCATCTATCATATAAAAATTATTACCTATATAATAGTACCCCCTTTTTCGTTGAGAATAGACCGGATATCGCTCATTCGGCAACACTGTCTTTATTTTTGTCAATTGCCCATTTGGTTCTTGCCAATATAAATTCATGCGATCTACAAGCGTCAACATTCCAATTTGATCTTCTTCTACTTTGCGACCATTCCAACTTACAACGCGGTACCCATACATATGAGCTGCCTGTTCTGGAGATGCATGAAAGCTTGAGATAATTACCTTTGTCTGTACGGATACGCGATCATACAACCATTGTATATCGCGATCATGCATGCGAATACATCCATTGGATTCTCGCCTTCCAATCGTGCCTTCACGATTTGTTCCATGAATTGCATATTCCTTTTCATTTAAGCCGAGCCATCTTGTTCCAAGTGGATTATTAGGAGCACCACCTGGAATTTTTTTTCGATGATACTCTTTATTTTTATATTTATTAATGATGCAAAAGCTTCCTTTAGGAGTTGGTGTACGAGGACTTCCTGTTGTTACCGGAAATGTTCTTACATAATTCCCATTTTCAAAAAAAGATAATTGATTGGTCGTCAAATTAATCAATATGAGATGATCTGTCTCAGCAAGCGTATGAATCGGCAGGCTGAAAAAGAGGATGACTGCTAACCATAATTTTTTCATCTATATCCCCCCAGTACCACCATATACAATGGTACCATTAGCTTTTGCTATACTGCCGATTCTTATGAATAAAACATGAATACTCTTCTTTCCTTTTTCTTTATCCACTATTTTAGAGAAATAGCAGCCCGATTAGTGAGGGATGAAGCCCCCCACTGATTAAAATTTCACTTTATCCATTTACAATCACTCCACCATTGACATGAATCATTTGTCCTGAGACATAGGTTGAATCTTCTGAAGCTAAATATACGTAAGCTGGTGCCAATTCATATGGCTGTCCAGGTCTCTTCATTGGAACATCGCTTCCAAATTCAGCTACTTTCTTTTTATCAAAACTTGATGGAATAAGTGGCGTCCAAATAGGGCCCGGTGCGACACCATTTACCCGGATTCCTTTTTGCATTAATGACTTTGCAAGCGACCTTGTAAAAGCAACAATCGCTCCCTTTGTCGCCGCATAATCAATAAGTTGCTCATTTCCTTCATATGCGACAATAGATGCTGTATTAATAATAGCATCGCCCTGTTTTAAATGTACTAATGCCGCTTTTGTAACATGAAAATAAGAAAAGATATTAATACGAAATGTTTTTTCAAGTTGCTGCGCAGTAATATATTCTAAACTTTGCTGCGGATATTGCTGCGCGACATTATTGACAAGAATATTGAGACCACCTAATTGAGAAACAGTTTCTTTCACAATTTGCTCACAATGTTGTTCATCACTTACATCTCCTGGAAGCAATATACACTTTGCACCATGTTTCTCTACTAACTTTTTTGTTTCATTTGCATCTTCATGTTCGTCTAAATAAGCAATTGCGATATTTGCCCCTTCTTTTGCAAAAGCAACTGATACCGCTCTTCCAATGCCACTATCTCCCCCTGTAATAAGCACATATTTCCCTTTTAATTTCCCGCTTCCCTTATAGTACGGATTATCATATTGAGGAAGTGGATTCATAAGAGACTCTACTCCCGGTTGTTTATTTTGATGTTGCGGTGGCAATGTTAAAAATGTTTTCTGCTGTGTCATCCGTTCTTTCAACTCCTTCTTACTCTTTTCTTCTTATCATGTACATATCTACTAAAAGTAATTATGTATCAAGTACTTTCACTGCATTTTAAAGAGGAGTCTTACTATCCATCAATAGCGGAAAAAACACGAATTGTATACATCGTTTTATGACTAATATTCGACATCAAAACATAAAATACAAAATGGTATAAACTTTTTTTGTACAAAACTCTTGCAAAAAAAACAAAAAACGAATATTATATATAACTGTTGCTAGAATCATTCGTAAACAGAAAGGATGTTTATATGTTTAACCTTTCAAAACATAAAACTTCTATTAAAACTGAAATTATGGCAGGTATAATCACCTTTTTAACAATGGCATATATTATTGTCGTAAACCCTGTTATCCTTGGAGATGCGGGTGTTCCTTTTGAGCAAGCATTTACAGCAACAATTATTGCTGCTATTGTCGGAACATTATTTATGGCCATCTTTACAAACTTACCAATTGCCATTGCTCCAGGTATGGGACTGAATGCTTACTTCTCATACTCGGTAGTAAAAGCACACGAAGGCATGACATTTACAATTGCATTCTCTGCTGTATTTGTGGCAGGTATGATTTTAATTTTATTATCATTCACATCTTTCCGTACAAAATTAATGGAAGTCATTCCGAATAACTTAAAACATGCAATCACTGCTGGCATTGGCTTATTTATTGCTTTTATCGGCTTACGCATGACAGGAATCGTAACAAAACATGACTCTAACTTAGTAGGACTTGGTGACCTTCACTCTGCTCCTGTGTTACTAGCGTTCGCAGGTCTTGGAATTACGCTTATTCTTATGTCCTTAAATATAAATGGTGCTATTTTTATCGGAATGTTATTAACGGGAATAATTGCTTACTTCACGGGACAATTAACATTCTCAAACGGCATTACATCCATGCCTGGATTACCTGAAGGAATTATTGTTTCTAATCCAATTACTGCTGTTTCTGATGTTATCCAATACGGATTGTACGGCGTTGTCTTTTCATTCTTCCTTGTTACATTGTTCGATACAACGGGTACATTACTTGGAGTAGCTCAGCAAGGTGGATTTATGAAAGATGGCAAACTTCCAAAATCAGGACGAGCTCTTCTATCAGATTCTTTCTCAGCAACAATTGGTTCTATGTTTGGAACAACACCATCAACAGCTTACATTGAATCCTCTGCGGGCGTGGCAGCTGGTGGCCGCACTGGTTTAACAACAATTACAGTTGCTGTATTGTTTGTAGCTGCAGCATTCTTCGGTCCTTTAGTAAGTGCTGTATCTGGCGTTTCAGCAATCACATCACCATCATTAATTATCGTTGGTAGCTTAATGATGGGTGCTGTACGTAACATTGATTGGGATGTATTTGATGAAGCATTCCCAGCATTTTTAGTGATTTTAAGCATGCCACTTACATCCAGTATCTCAACAGGGATTGCCCTTGGATTTATTTCATACCCACTTATGAAAATGGCAAAAGGTAAATTCAATGCTGTTCACCCGCTTGTATATATATTTGGAATTTTATTTGCTTATCAATTAATTTTCTTACCACATTAATAAAAACCCTTAGCACACAAAATTGTGAGCTAAGGGTTTTTTATTATTCTTCATTTCCTTATCAAGTTTAATAACTTAGCCACCAACCAACAAATTTCATCATCTCACCGGTGCGAAACAATCATTACAACTACATTTAGTTTTGCAAGAATGCTTGTAAATCTGCAAATTTTCTTTTTGCGTCTTCATATCCTTGCTCATATAAGCCTTGTAGTTTTGTCACATCTTTTTCCATACGATCTACTTGCAATGGCCTTTCAGGGCGAATGACAAATAAATTACCTGCTGCCTCTTCTTTTTCAATATAATGAAGTGTTTCGTTATATAATTCATAACGAGTAAGCATAGCACGAACAAGATGCGGATATTTTTTATAGGCCCTAGCTACAACCCATCCAAACTTTGTTTTTTTCTTTGTATATCCATGATTTCTTGTTAAAATCACAACTGACTTTTTATATCCATCTGTCTGCGCCTTACGAACTGGAATTGGATCAGAGATTCCTCCATCTAATAATTGCTTGCCACGATAGTTTACAATCCGTGCAATAAATGGCAAAGAACTAGACGCTTGCAATAAGTTTAATGCATCTTCGTTCGTTCCTTCTTTTTCAAAATAAACAGGCTGTCCTGTTTCACAATCGGTCGTTCCAACAACGAAACGTTCTGGACTATTAAAATATGTTTCAAAATCAAAAGGAACGTGCTTCTCCGGAATTTCATGAAAAATGAAATCCATATCAAATAGTTGACGCTTTTTTAAAAAGTTCTTATATGATAAATATCTTGGATGTTGTGCGTAATCAATATTTACTACCTTATTTCGATTTCTTTGTCTAGAAAGATACGACGCTGCATGACAAGCACCAGCGGAAACACCAATGACATACGGAAAATATAAATCTTGTTCCATAAAGTATTCAAGTATCCCACCAGTATATACGCCGCGCATACCGCCGCCTTCTAATACTAACCCCGTATTTTCAAGCATTTCTTCCTCTCCTCTTTATATACCTAGACTATTTAATTATTCATATTGTTAAGTATCTCTTTCTATTATATATGAGTAGGTGTAAAAAAACATATTCAAAAGACTTAGCCTCTTTTACTCTTCACATGACAGTTCAAATAGCAGCATTCTTTATTTTGTACTCGTCTCTAAATGTGCTCCTACATCTCTTACAAATCTTTGGATGAACAACAATTCTTCCTCTGTATACTGATTCAAAAGAAAAAGCCATTTCTCCTCAACTTGTTGATGCAACTTCTCATGAGCTCTATAGATTTCATTTCCACTCTCTGTCAAACAAAAGAATATTTCTTTTTGATTATCCAACATTTTCATCTTTTCAACATACTTTTTGTTAAACAGCTTCGTACAAATTTTAGAAATAGCTCCTTTTGTCATTCCCATTTCTTCCGTAATCGCTGTTACATTTATTAAACCTTTGTTTCCAATACATTCAATGACATGTAGTTCTGATAACGACATCTCCCCCACACCTGCCTCCTGAAGAAAACGGGCATGATTATCCTTCATATATTCTTCTTTTTTATGAAAAAGTGTCCGAATGTCCGAAAGTATTTCTCTTTGCTTCTCTGCACGATCCAATCGATTCGCCTCCGTTATATTATATATGTTTCCATAGAAACAATTTAACTCTATATCATTTTAAATTTATTTTTTCATCTTTACAAGGAATAAAATCATGATACAATATATTTAGTTTCCCAGGAAACAAAAGGAGGTTCTACTATGAAACAGGCATTATCGTCAATAAAATTACAATCTATTTTATACACTGTTTGTTTGAGTGCTCTATTAGGATCTTTGGCTCAAAATATTTATACACCTATTTTACCAATGATTCAAACTACTTTTCACACTTCGCTCTCCCTTGTTCATTTAACCGTTTCACTTTTCACTTTTATTCTCGCAGTGATGCAGCTCGTTTATGGTCCACTCATTGATATGAAAGGCAGAAAATATATCCTAATTCCTAGTCTATGCATCGGAACCATTGGCGCAATCGGCTGTTCTTTTGCAACAAATATTTATGTATTCCTTATATTTAGAACGATTCAAGCGTCCGGAATTGCTGCCATTCCGATTGTAGCGGCCACCATTATTGGGGACTTATTTGAAGGGACAGAACGTGGAAAAGCAATGAGCATTTATCAAACGATACTTGCCCTCGCTCCTACTATCGGTCCACTAATTGGTGGCTATCTTGGGGACATAAATGGGCATGTAACTGTTTTTCTATTTTTATCTATAACTGGAATATTTTTATCCATTGTTAATATCATATTACTTCCTGAAACAAAGCCATCTATCCTTACCACAACTAAAAAACACAGTCTTTATTGGAATCTTTTCAAACATAAAATTGGTCTCTCTATTGCCCTCATTGGCTTTATGCAATTTTGTATGTATTTTTGTTTCCTCGTTTTTTTACCTAGCATACTTACAAACGTATTCCATCTAAATGTGCATGAAATTGGAATGACGTTTGTACCGCTGGCCTTATGTATGATGCTAGGAAGTTATTGCTATAAGTTTTTCCAAAGATGGCTCTCGCCAAAACAAGCTTTACTGATTACTAGCTTTTTCAATATCCTATGTGTTCTCTTATTCTCCTTCACATATGATATAAACATCCTCATTCTTCTTATTGCGATATCCCTATACGGTTTTAGCATGGGAATATCGCTGCCCACTCACACAACTTTGTTAACAGAAGAATTTATTAAGGAGCGAGCAACTGCAATTGGGATGTACAATTTCATTCGGTATATCGGAATGAGCACAGGTCCAATGATTGGTGGTTTTCTATTTTTTTCGCAAAATTACTTTTGGATTTTCTTCATAGGTGCAATGCTATTTCTCATCATCGTCTTATATGTAAGGAAACAGCTACCGAAAAATAGCGAAATATAATATAAAAGGAATGTTCAGATAAAGTGTCTCACTACTTCTGAACATTCTCTTTTTTACTTCCTTTGATCAGCAACAATATGAATATCTATATACTTCGTTTCTCTCATGATTTCATTCACAATCGAACCTTTGCAAATTTCTTCCCACCTCGTTCTTGCAGATTGTCCAAGCAAAATTTGTGTAACTTGTAATCGTTTTGCAACTTCAATCATAACAGCTGCTGGCTTTCTCCCCTTTGCCTCTTCTAATAGAAATGTTGCCTCAAACTGTTTCGTCAATGCTTTCCATTCAGCAATGATTTGTCTTCTTCCTGCTGAAATAGATTCTACGTTGCCTCTTTCTACATTTAATACAAATAATTCAGCATTTAATCGATTCGCCATCCGCCATCCACGCCGAATTAATTTTTCTGCCGCCAAACTATATTGCACACAAACGAGAATCTTTTCTTTTACACCAATCGGTTCCATGAGTGATTGACTCATTTTCTCATCCATATCATCAGCAACTTCTCTCAGCGATAACTCTCGTAAAGCCCCCAAATTATTAATAGTAAAAAAGTGTTCCAAGCTTTGCTTAATCTTTTCTTCCTTATATATCTTTCCATCTCTTAACCTTTTCCGTAACACTTCTGGCGTAACATCAACAAGTTGAATCTCATTTGCTTTTTGTAAAATACAATCAGGAATACGCTCTCTTACTTTTATATTTGTAATCTGTTCTACGATATCATGAACACTTTCTAAATGTTGAATATTAAATGCAGATAATACTGATATTCCCGCCTCTAATAGTTCTTCTACATCCATATACCTTTTTTTATGTTTCGCTCCTGGAATATTGCTATGAGCAAGTTCATCTACCACGACTACTTGCGGTGCTCGCTTTATAATTTTCTCTACATTCAGCTCATAAAATCGCTTTCTTTTATACTCTATTTCTTGTAAAGGAATTATTTCTAAATCCAAAATAGCCGCTTCCGTTTCTTTTCTCCCATGTGTTTCAACCAGCCCAATAACAACATCTAGCCCTTCTTTCTTCATTTCATGTGCATCAAGTAGCATTTTATACGTTTTCCCAACACCAGGTGCTGCCCCGACGTATAATTTTAGTTTTCCTCTATTCATTCTCTGTATTTCTTCTAAATAATCCTCCGGTGACCTTCTTTGAAATTTCGGCTCATATTCTTCAGCGTACATAATCTCACTCCTTTACAAAAGGAAGCTACCTCAATCAAAATAGGATTGAGGTAGTCTATTTTTTATTGTATTCGTTTTTTGAGTTCCATATTTAACTGTAAAACATTCACACGTTCTTCTCCATATAATCCAAATGCACGACCTTCTATATGCGAAGCAATGATAGCCTTTAACTCCTCTTTCGAAATTTTCGTTTCTTTTGCAACGCGGTCTACTTGTGCGTATGCCGCTTTAGGACTAATATCCGGATCCAGCCCTGAACCTGAATTTGTTACTAAATCTATTGGTACTTCTCTTACTGGGACAGAAGGATTATCTTCCTTCCATTTTTCAATACTTTCTTCTGTACGTTGTCGTAACTCCGGATTAGAAGGTGCATAGTTATTTGATCCAGACCCTTCCGCTTTATAGGCAATACTTGATATACGTCCATGAAAATATTTGGCGGAGGTAAACTCCTGTCCAATTCGTTTAGATCCAATGATTTCTCCTTTCTCATATATTAAACTTCCATCTGCATGATCCTTCATTACCCCTTGTGCAATTCCCGTTACCATGGCTGGATAAATCAAACCACATAGAACAACAAGTACTCCAGTTAAGCGAACAACAGGTCCAAACAAATTTTGTTTCTCAGTCATGTGTATCTCTCCCTTCTCTATGAAATGAATAGTCCAACGACTAAATCGACCAACTTAATCCCAATAAATGGTGCAAACACACCACCAAAACCATAAATCAATAAGTTACGAAAAAGTAGCGTATTGGAACTCATCGGTTTATATGCAATTCCTTTCATTGCAAGTGGAATCAACATCGGGATGATGAGCGCGTTAAAAATGAGCGCTGACAGAATGGCAGAAAGCGGTGAGTGCAATCCCATTATATTAAGTGCCTCCATTTGCGGAATTGCAACTGTAAACATCGCTGGAATAATCGCAAAGTATTTTGCTACATCATTTGCAATACTAAATGTCGTTAATGCACCGCGCGTCATTAATAGCTGCTTTCCAATCGCAACCACTTCAATAATTTTTGTTGGATTAGAATCTAAATCAATCATATTTGCCGCTTCTTTCGCTGCTGCGGTACCACTATTCATTGCAAGACCAACATCCGCTTGTGCCAGCGCTGGAGCATCATTTGTCCCATCACCTGTCATCGCAACTAATTTACCCAATTCTTGCTCTGCTTTAATAACAGCTATTTTATCCTCTGGTTTACATTCAGCCACAAATTCATCTACCCCTGCTTCTTTTGCAATCGTTGCCGCTGTTAACGGATTATCTCCTGTACACATCACTGTTTTTATTCCCATTTGCCGAAGCTGTTCGAAACGCTCACGCATACCAGGTTTTACTGTATCTTTTAAATAGATTAAACCGAAAATACGATTTCCCGCTGCAACCGCAAGTGGTGTACCACCCTCTTTGGCGATTAAATCGGCTTTTTGATGTAAATCGGTTGGAATCTTTCCTCTTTGAGATTGTACCCAATCAATTACGGCACCAACTGCTCCTTTTCTTACTTTTTCCCCGCTTTTTAGATCCATACCGCTCATTCTCGTTTCAGCTTTAAAAGGAACGAATTCTCCTATCTCTTCCTTAGATACATTGTAAGAAAACCCTTTTGCTTGTACGTAATCCATAACAGAACGTCCTTCCGGTGTTTCATCTAACACCGAGCTAAGTGCCGCCCATTTCGCTAATTGTTCTATTGTTTCATTTCCGACAGGCAGTAAAGCATGTGCCATCCGGTTTCCAAATGTAATCGTACCTGTTTTATCTAAAATGATTGTATTAATATCACCTGCTGCTTCCACTGCTTTCCCGCTCATTGCGAGTACATTAAACTTTGTTACACGATCCATACCAGCAATCCCAATTGCGGATAATAGTCCGCCTATTGTTGTTGGAATTAAACAAACGAGTAACGCAACAAGAATGGAAGTATCAATTTGAAATCCTAAATAATTTGTAAATAACGGAAGCGTTACAACTACAATGAGAAAGATTAATGTTAAACTTATTAATACTGTATTTAACGCTATTTCATTCGGCGTTTTTTGACGCGTTGCCCCTTCTACTAATAAAATCATTTTATCTAAGAAAGATTCGCCAGGATTACTTGTAATTCGAATCGTAATCTCATCACTCACAACCATTGTACCGCCTGTCACAGAGCAAAAATCACCGCCTGCTTCCTTCATTACTGGTGCCGATTCACCTGTAATTGCCGATTCATCTACAGATGCTAAACCACGAATAACTTCCCCATCACCTGGAATCATTTCTCCTTGTTTTACAAGAACCATATCACCTTTTTTTAAGTTAGATGCTAAAACCTGAGTAATTTCTCCATTTTCCTTTACGATATTCGCATAAACATCCTTTTTTGATTGTTTTAATGAATCTGCTTGTGCTTTCCCGCGTCCTTCTGCTAATGCTTCTGCAAAATTTGCAAAGAAAACTGTGAATAAAAGAACAAGTGTGACCGTTATATTGAACCATAACGGAACATTTGTTGATAAACTCGGTACAACCGACAAAAGCAATGTAATGAAAAATCCAATTTCGACAACAAACATAATTGGATTCTTTATCATTTGCTTTGGATTTAATTTCAAAACTGCTTGTTTAAAAGCATTTGATACAATATCACGATCCATTGTTTTCGCACTTCTTACCTCACCATCTTCTCTTTTGGAAGATGACATAACCTGCACATGCTTCCCTTTTACTATCACTGGTCTCATATTGATTCTCCTCGCTTCTTTCTTATAGAGTCAGAAACTCTGCAATTGGTCCTAATACTAATACTGGAAAGAAAGTTAACGCACCGACGATAAAGATTGTGCCAACAAAAATCCCTCCAAATAGTCCATTATCTGTTCTGAATGTTCCGACTGTTTCTGGTACGACTGCTTTTTCTTTTAAAGATACCGAAACAGCAAGCATTGTTACTAAGCTGAAGAAACGTGCTCCATACATCACAAGTCCCGTTGAAATATTCCAAAATGGTGTATTATCCGCCAATCCTTCAAAACCAGAACCATTATTTGCTGCTGATGAAGTAAATTCATAGATTACTTGTGTAATGCCATGAAATCCTGAATTTGTAATCGCTTCTGCACCAAAATTGGTAGAAAATGCAACTGCCGATGCTCCGAGAATTAATAAAGGTTGAAATAATAATGTAACAGCAATAAGTTTCATCTCTTTTCCCTCTAGCTTTTTCCCAAGAAACTCTGGCGTACGTCCAACCATTAATCCTGAAATAAAGACAGCAATCATCGCATACATTATCACATTAATAAACCCTGCTCCAACGCCGCCAAACACCGTATTTAAAAGCATGTTCACAAGTGTAAGCATCCCTCCAAGCGGGGTAAACGTATCATGCATCGCGTTCACACCACCTGTTTCCGATGCTGTCGTAACTGTTGCAAAGAGTGCTGTCATTATTGTACCGAATCGAACTTCTTTTCCTTCCATATTCCCTTGTGCATGGTCCATGCCAAATTGATTTAAAACGGGGTTTCCTTGTAATTCGGTTGTAACAGCCATACCAAATCCAATGACAAACATTATAAGCATTGATACAAATAAAATTCTTCCTTGTTTCTTACTACCAATCATTCTTCCATATGTGAATGGCAGTGATGTTGTAATAAACATCATAAGCATCATTTGTAACACATTCGTAATCGCTGTTGGATTTTCAAAAGGATGTGCAGAGTTTACTCCAAAAAATCCACCACCATTATTTCCTAGCATTTTAATAGATTCTAACGAAGCAATTGGCCCCCGCGGAATCACTTGTTTTGCTCCTTCAAGCGTTTGAGCGACTGCGCTGCCGCTCAATGTTTGCGGCATTCCTTGCGCGACGAATATAAGTGCCATAATAAATGCAATTGGCATTAACACCCTTATAATCGCTCGAACAAAATCAACAAAGAAGTTTCCTACTTCTTTTCCAGCTAATCCTCGAATAAATGCAATTGCAAATGCCAATGTTGTCGCTGGCGCTGTAAACATCATGAACGTAATCCCAATCATTTGTGCTAAGTACGATAATCCACTTTCACCACTATAATGCTGTAAATTCGTATTCGTCATAAAGCTAATCGCTGTATGAAATGCAAGTGTCGGTTCCATTCCCTCTACTTTACTTGGGTTTAATGGTAGAACGCCTTGTAATCTAAAAACAAGATATACAAACAAAATCATACAAGCATTCGTAAATAACATCGCAAATACGTATTGGATCCAAGTTTGATTCTTTTTCTGAATGCCACCTACTTTAAAAATGATACTCTCTATCGGACCAAACACTTTCTCTAACGTTCTACTCCCTTGAAACGCCTTTTCTACATATGTTCCCATTGGCTTTGCAAGTAATATAAACAATACTATCGTTACGATAGCTGCGACCCATGTTACCATTGCTTCTTCCTCCTAGTTTAGAACTTTTCTGGATTTAATAACGCGTAAACTAAGTAGCCTGTAAGAAAGAGTACTACGGTCGAAAGTATAATCGTCATTTCGATTTCCCTTCTTTCACAACTTTATCCGACCATTTTGCTAGACCAATCATGGAGAATACGAGTAGAATACAAAATCCAATCATCAGAATATCTAACATGTTTATCCCTCACAAAATGTATTTTTTTACCATTAAACCACCAAAAAAAGAACACTGAGGCTCTACTCAGTGTTCAAAAATGAACAACACAAAAGTAAACCTCCTCTCCAAACGCTTACGAAGTTAGCTGTCGGATTCGGGCCTAAAGAGTAGCCCTACTTTCATCATGAAAGATTCACCCCTAGTGACAATGCACAAAATTGGTTCCCCCGCTCCAAATCATTGGACTCAGCGATATAAGGTTATTTTTGGAAATTTTTATAAATAATTTATGAGAGTAAATATACTCCTCTATTTTTGACTTGTAAAGAATAAAATTACTGAAAATAATAAGATTTCTTTCCATATAAACGCTTACATTACTGAATATAATTATTTTATCATCTATTTTCTTATCTTTTCTTTCTTTTTCGTGAAAATGGCTTGTTACATAAAGTGAAACTTTAATCAGTGGGGGGCTTCATCCCTCACTGATTATGAGCCCTCACCAATCGGGCTGCCCGAAAATGGCGGGATAAAAAAGAAAAGAGCACCTATGAAGTGGCGATCTTACTATACTTCATAGGTGCTCAATCATTTATTTACTCCATAAAAATGCACGTAAACTTCTCCCTCGAATATAAACTTGTGACAATTCTGCATGTAACTGCTCATATTCAATAATATCCTTCTCTAAATATAAATTATCTTTTGACAGCACTATCATATACGGCCTTGGAAAAAAAGGATCTAGCGCAGCTAATTCTTGAATTCTCTCTAATGATACTGCCCAGCGATTTGCTATATCGTCAAGTAATAATACTTTCATTTCCGCTTCCTCCGCTCTATTCAAGAAATAAAAAAGAAATGTTATCACAGTTTGTAAACACGACAAATGTAGCTCCCATTGTTTGATAGAGCCTGACTGGATATTTTTTATTTCTTGTCACAATTGTAATAGGTGCTTGAAACGAAAAACGAATCCATTCCGTAAAAAAACTAACGATCGGCAATTCGTCACCGAGCAGGATAACCTTTTTTATGCCTGTACAAATACTTGTTCTATTCAACTCCTTACCAAAACAATAAATTGTTTGAAAGCCAAACTTTCTTGCTTCTCCTGCTATTTGTTCATCAGCAGCCACAATAATCAATTTACTTTGAAACGATACTAATTCTCTTAAACTGTTTAACTTATCCTTTTCTCCTACACAAATGAGTGTTAGTCCTTGTTTCTCACCCATGTATTTCATCCTCCCTAGCATAAAAGAATCAGCTGATATTCTCCTATACTAACCAGATTGATGAAGAGATACATCCATCATTGTACCACCCTCTCTCAAAACGCTTACGAAGTTAGCTGTCGGATTCGGACTTTGAGAGTAGCCCTACTTTCATCATGAAAGATTCACCCCTAGTGACCATGCACCATTTGGTTCCTCCGCTCCAAATCATTGGACTCAGCGTTACAAAAACAGATTTTGGCTGCTATCATACTCCTAAATATGGAAATTGTAAACAATTAAAAATAGTGAACGATTTTCTGAACATCCTCGAAAATCAATAAAGTTTTTTAATATATTATTTAAAAAAAGTTGTTAATCGTCATAAAAAAACAGGAACCAGTTAGCTCCTGTTTTCTAGCACCTTTATCTTAAATATTTACATGCGTACTTCTTGACGTTTATATGCAAAATGGTTTGTTGGTCCATGGCCATTGCCAATGTTTAATGGCTCTGCAATTGCACTACTAATAAATTGTTTAGCTTCTTGAACGGCTTCTTTCATATCGTATCCTTTGGCAAGTCCTGCCGTTACAGCAGAGGCAAATGTACAACCACTACCGTGCGTTTGTTTTGAAGCAATTCTTTCACTTTTAAATTCAATGAATTGCTCACCATCGAACAAGAAATCAATAACTTCACTTCCTTGATACTCTGCATGTCCACCTTTCATAAGAACATACTGAACACCTAATGTATGCAATGCTTTTGCAGCCTCTTTGCTATCTTCTATATTATGAATCTTAATACCTGTTAACACTTCTGCTTCTGGCACATTTGGCGTTATAACAGTGGCGATCGGTAGTAAATGTTCTTTCAATGCATTGACAGCTTCTTGCTGTAATAGTGAAGCTCCGCCTTTTGCAATCATAACCGGATCTAGAACAATATTATTCCAGCCAAATTTTTTAATATACTCTGCAACAATTTGAATAATTTCACCACTAAATAACATTCCAAGTTTCACTGCATCTGGTGTTAAGTCGTCACCAATTGAATTCAACTGCTCTATAATTCCTTCAAGCGAAACAGGATATACCCCTTGAACGCCAAGTGTATTTTGAGCAGTAATGGCTGTAATCGCCGTCATCCCGTACACACCAAGCTCTTGGAACGTTTTCAAATCCGCTTGAATTCCAGCGCCTCCACCGCTATCAGATCCAGCAATTGTTAATGCTTTATTTACTTTCATCTCATTCACTCCTTTTATCCAAAATAACGATGATATATTGTTTTCGCTTCTGCTATCTCTTTCGTGCCATACACAAGAACTCGTCCGTCTTGAAAAGCAACAAGCCGTTTTCCATCTGCACGAAATGATAATAAATATGGGTTCACTGTTAAATCAGCTACGCGGTCACGTAACAGTTCTTTATATCTATGAAAGTCCAGTTGTTCTTTATGAGGCGGACGAATTTGAACTGTATTTCTCCCGCATAAAACAGCCGTTTTTGACGTATTCTCTTTATTTAAATATGGATAGATTGCTTTCTCACCACAAGATGGACAATGATCCTTTTTCAACTTCTGTACATTCATACAGGAATATTCATTTTTCCATACATCAAATGACACGAGACCATCTCGAAGTGCTTTATAATCTTCTACTAAAAGTTTAAGAGTTTCTGTTACTTGATGCGAAACAACGATCGATACAGCAGGTGAAATAATGCCTGCTGTATCACATGTTGCTCCGCCAAGTGGGATGGATTGTAGTAAGCAAGATAAACACGGTGTCTTTCCTGGTAAAATGGTATAAGAAAGACCATAGCTCCCTACACAAGCACCGTAAATCCATGGAATTGAATATTTTTGTGATATATCATTTATAATAAAGCGTGTTTCAAAATTATCAGTTGCATCGATGATGACATCGACATTTGTAACAAGTTCTTCTAGCTCTTCTGCGGTTATATCTTTGACAAAAGCCTTTACCACTACACTACTATTAATCGCTTTCAAACGCTGTTTTGCCGCGATCGCTTTCGGGAGATGGTTCTTCACATCTTCTTCAGCGTATAGTTGCTGCCTTTGCAGATTACTCCAATCAATATAGTCGCGGTCTACAATCGTTACATTTCCCACACCCGCTCTTACAAGCATTTCTGCATTGGCGCTACCAAGTGCTCCTGCACCGATAATGAATACATGCTTTTTCCCTATCTTTTTTTGCCCTTTTTCTCCAATTGAGGAGAATAGCTCTTGACGAGAATATCGATTATTCAACTACGCTCATTCCTTCTAAAGGACTGCTTGCTGTTGCAAAGCGTTTCCGTGCAATACGTCCTGCTTCAAATCCTAAACGTCCTGCATGAATACCTAGTTTCATTGCTTCCGCCATTTTAATAGGATCTTTCGCACCAGATACAGCCGTATTTAATAACACACCGTCTGCCCCTAATTCCATCGCAAATGCTGCATCAGCTGGACTCCCAACACCTGCATCTACAATAACTGGTACAGTTGCTTGTTCAATAATAAAGCTTATATTTAATGGATTTACAATACCAAGTCCTGAACCAATTGGTGACGCTCCAGGCATAATCGCATGCACACCAAGCTCTTGTAGTTTGCGAGCTAATACAACATCATCTGATGTATAAGGAAGAACAATAAACCCTTCTTCAAGAAGCATTTCAGATGCTTTTAACGTCTCTACTGGATCTGGCAATAACGTTTTATCATCACCAATCACTTCTACTTTTACCATGTCACATAGACCTGATGCTTTTGCTAACTTTGCAATACGAACCGCTTCTTCAGCCGTTTTTGCCCCTGCTGTATTTGGAAGTAATGTGTAGTTTTTTATATCAATTTTTTCTAATAAATTCGGTTGCTGTGCATCAAATATATCCATCCGGCGCACTGCAAATGTTAAAATTTCCGCTTCTGATACTTCGATTGCTTTTCTTTGCACGTCATAATCAGAAAATTTTCCTGTTCCTAATAAAAGTCTAGATTTGAATGTGAAAGGTCCAATGTTTAACATAATCAACCGCCTCCTACGAAAGTTACAATCTCAATTTGATCGCCATCAAAAACGGAAGTGTCTTGATGGTCTTCTTTTTGCAGAATCTCCTTATTTCGCTCTACCACAACAATCTTTGTATCCAACTCTAAGTGAGTAAGCAATTCCGCTACCGTTTTAATATGTTCTGGCACCTCTACTTGCCTACCATTAATTTTCAAATACAAGCTTCCATCCCCCTTCTAAACTGACTTTGAAAACAATGAATCTAACAAATGATTAGTTTGTTTTCCTTCTATGATATCGGCCATATATTGACCAGAAATAGGACTTAATAAAATACCATTTCGGTAATGACCTGTACAAGCATATAACCCTTTTATTTCCTCATGCTCTCCCATATAAGGAACGTCATGATTGGATTGCGGACGAAGCCCTGCCCATGCGGTTTCCCACTCCGCATCTTTTAAAGCTGGTAAAATTGAATACGCACGTTCTAATATCGAAATGATACTTTTTGGTTGTACAGATTTGTTAAACGTATGAGGTTTCATTGTTGCTCCAATTACATAGCGACCACCACGTTTTGGTGCGATGTAAAATCTGTCTTGGAAAATCGGAGCTCTTACTAATGGCTTATAGCTTTTTACTGCGACTACTTCCCCTTTTACAGGATAAGTACCCCAATCTCTATGAAAATATTGAAGTAGTTTTGTACTCCATGAACCACCTGCAATGACTACTTTTTCACATGAAATAAAGCCTTCGCTCGTAACAATTCCGCACACTCTATTTTTTTCAACTCGAATATCAAATACTTCTGTTTGTTCATATATATCAGTACCAGAAATGGCCGCAGAGTGTGCGAACGCTTTCGTTAGTTCTGGCGCAATAACATGACCATCTTTGGGATAATAGACAGCGCCGATAATGGAGGAAGAAAGAAACGGTTCCTTTTGGCGAAGCTCATCTCCTGTTAGAAAATAAGATTCCTCACCTGTTTCTTGTTGCCAGTTCATTATATTTCGTATTCTTGTTTTCTCCTCTTCATTTTGAGCAATCCGATATATCCCTTTCTCTTCATATCCAATATCAATTCCCGTTTTTTCTCGTAACGCCTTTGCAAGTTGCGGAAATATTGCACGGCTTTCTCTAGCAAGTTCAAAGAGCGGGTTATATACATCCCATTCCGCCTGTACTCCAAGAAGTCCTACCGCTGCTTTTGATGCTTCCGAAGCAACCCTTTGCTTCTCAACAATTGCAACATGGCAACTTCTTTCTGCTAGAAAATGTGCAACTGAACTACCAATTACACCACCGCCAATAATAGCTACATCATACTTCTTACTCATGATTTTCCGCCCACTTTCTTATTATTTCCTTATACAATCTTGCTTTCTCGTATGGATTACGATCGCTTACAATTCCAGACATAACTGCAATACCACTCACACCAGATTTAAGAACTTCTGTTGTATTTTCAGGTGTTATTCCTCCAATAGCTGTAATCGGTATTGTTAACCGCCTTGCCATATCTGAAATTTCTTCTAGTCCTCTTGCTGGGACACCTTTCTTACAGCTTGTCGGAAATACATGCCCATAAACAAGTGAATCCGCTCCATTTTTGAACGCTACGATTGCTTCTTCTAAAGAATGCACAGAATAACCAACATGCAAATAAGAAAATTTCTCTTTTACAGATTTCACATCTACGCTACGGTATCCTAATTGTACGCGCGGAATATTTAATAAAATTGCAATATCAATTCGGTCATTAAGCACAAGTTTAGATGCAGGAAAGCCTCTTTTTAAGAGACCTTCCACACCTTCATACAACTCTTTCGTACTTTTCTCCCGTTCGCGAATATGCAAATAATCAATCTCACTCTCCATTTGCATCGCTACATTCGTCAGCTCTTCAAATGTCATTTGACCATTTGAAATGACATGAAGTTCATTTTTCATACACATTCGCCTACTTTAAAATGTTTTCAAATAATTCATTAGCAGGAACAATCTCTTTTGTCATTCCTTTTTCTTTCAACCATTTATTTTGTTTTTCCCATGCCCCTTTTGAATCTGATAAAAACGGCTCATCTTTTGTTTCCATTTTTTCTAATAAAATTTTCATGCTCTCCTTCTCAACTTCGGGGATGAGCGGGAAGTTTTCCTTTTCTTGATGATCTAATAAAATGTTAAGAGCCTCATCTGGATTTTTTTTCATAAATTCATATCCTTTTTTCGTACCGCGTAAGAAAGCTTGCAGAGCTTCCTTATCCTTTTTCAACGTTCTCTCTCCTGTGACAAACACAAGCTCATGATAATTTGGCACGCCGTAGTCAGCTGGATTAAAGTATGCTGGCTCATGACCTTGATGACGCATGACAGGAACTTCATGGTTAATGTATGCCCCTGTGACAGCATCTACTTTTTTCGTAATTAATGCTGGTACTAAATCAAATCCTACATCGACTACTTTTACATCGCTTGGATTCCCACCATCTTCTTTTACCATTGCTTTTAAATACGCTTCACTTAAAGGTGTTCCAGAATAACCAACTGTTTTTCCCGTTAAGTCTTTTGGTGACTGAATACCTGCTGACTTTAATGAAACAATATGGTTTAACGGTGAGCGAACAACCGCCCCAATTGATTTCACAGGAATTTGTTCATTTGCCTTTGCAATAATTACATCTGGTTGATAATATAAGCCCACTGTCACTTTCCCTGTTGCTGGTAATGTTAAAGGATCAGTTGGATTAGAAGGGAATTTTATATTTACTTTTACACCTTCTTCTTTAAAATATCCCTTCTCGATTGCTGCATAGATAAAACTATGCACCGCATTTGGATACCAATCGAGCATCACCGTAACTTCTTTCTCCTTTTTTTGCTTATCTGACGCTGAATCAGTAGAACATCCCGCAATCATTGCAATGAATAAAGTAAACACAAAGATGCATTTGAATAATTTCATGAATGTTTCCTCCAACTAATGAATTTCTTTTCTAATATAGAAACAAGTAGGACAAACAAAATAGCAAGTAATGATAAAAGGACAATCGGTGCAAAAACCCCAGCCCCATCTAACTGCGTCATCATTCGCTTACTAAAGTAGCCTAAGCCCGCTTGTGCTCCAAGCCACTCACCAATTGCTGCACCGATAACGCTAAGCGGAACGGCGATCTTAAGTGCTGAGAAAAAATAAGGAAGTGCAGATGGCAACTTTAATTTTAAAAAAATATCTTGTTTCGTTGCGCCGTATGTAACTAACAGCTCTTCCCAATCCTTTTTCGTACTGCGCAATCCATCGTACATATTGACCGCAATCGGAAAAAAGGTAATTAAAACCGTCACAACAACTTTGCTCCAAATGGAATATCCAAACCATAAAACAAATAATGGAGCCAAAGCAGTAATCGGTATTGTTTGTGAGGCAACGAGTAACGGATAAAAAGATCTTTCCATCCATTTACTTGCATTCATTGCCATTGCAAGCCCAACACCAAGGACAATAGAAATTGCTATACCGATAAAAACGACATACAACGTCGCTGGTAAATGAACCGTAAAGAGTATGTCATGCAGCGCCCACATTTTCACTATAATTGCAGTCGGTGCTGGTAAAATATACATCTCATCTATAATTCTAGCTCCCACTTCCCAGCTTATAAGCAATATGCCACTTAATATACATGCAGGCAGTAGCTCTCTCATTTTCCTCATATAAGCACCTGCCCTTTTAACATACTAAGTAGTTCATCCTTTAACGCTAGTACTTCTGGTCTGTGTAAGTCTTTTCTTGTCCGTTCTTTCCCAAGTGGTACAACACGCTCTGTTAGCGTTGTAATTGGCTGCGTTGTCACAATGAGGATTCGATTCGAAAGAAACAGCGCCTCCTCTACATCATGTGTAATAAATAAAATTGTTTTTTCCCACTGTTTCCATTGTTCAAACAGCCATTCTTGCAATGTTGCCTTTGTTAATGCATCCAGCGCACTAAAAGGTTCATCTAACAATAAAATATCTCCACCTGTTAGTAATGTTCGAATAAACGATACTCGTTGCCGCATTCCTCCCGACAAGTCTTTCGGGTACTTTTGTTCGTATTCTTGTAATCCAAATTGCTCTAAAAGCGCTTTCGCTCTTTTTTCAGCTTCTGTTTTCTTAATTCCTTGACATTCTAAAGGAAGAGCTGCATTTTCAATAATCGTTCTCCATGGCAAGAGCATATCTTTTTGTGGCATATATCCTACAGGATGACTCTTTGTTTCCATCAGTTGAATTGTTCCAGCCGCTGCATCTTCTAATCCTGTAATTAAGCGAAATAATGTACTTTTGCCACAGCCACTCGGACCGATGATGCTAACAAATTCTTTTTCCTTTATGGAAGCATCTAGGTCCTTTATAATAGGCTTTTCATCATAATGAAAGGAAACATTATGAAACTGTAGTATGCTCTTTGTCTTCAAATCCCCACATCTCCTTGCTATATGCCATATCCCAGAATAAATATTCAAAGCGGCTGGAATATAGGAAAATCTCTTCTAAGCGGGCTAATTCTTGTTCTGTTTTTCCTTCAGCTAGTTCGTTTAATAAATCGATTAACCAAATGCAAAGATTCCCATACTCTTCTGAACTATATCCTTGAATCCACTCTCCAAAGAACTCATGATCTCTTGCTCCTGGAATATCATTTAAACGTTTTCCAATTTCCCAATAACTCCACATACACGGAAGAAGCGCTGCAATAAGCTCAGCTAGTGTGCCATTTTGCGATACTGACATCATATAGTTTGTGTACGCTAAATTTTTAGCTGATGGCTTCGCTGATTCGATCTCTTTTATAGAAATTCCAAGACGCTTTGCATACTGCTTATGAATGGTCATTTCTCCATTTAAAATGCCATCAATTTGTTCCGCAAATTTTGCCATAACTTGTGGATTCGTTGCTTTTACAACACCAATTGCATAAATTTTTGCATAATCTAGCAAGTATAAATAATCTTGTATGATGTAATATTGGAACTTATCCTTTTCTAACGTGCCATCTCCCATCCCCGTTACAAAAGGATGATTATGACTTTTTTCCCAAACAGGCTGCACGACTTCAAATAATCTTTCACAAAATTTCATATATATTTCCCCTTCCTTTATATCTTTTTATCCAAATAAAAAGCCACTCCTATATAAGAAGTGGCTACAGCAAATAAAAAAATATATATGCATTGCTCCACTTCCCTTCGCTAGTATTACCTAGATCAGGTCCATAAGGGTTAAGGTTCATTCCTCTCTCAGCCTATCAGGCACCCCTAGTGGTATCCGTTATGAAATTTTGAACTACCCCCACTTAACACTCTTACGAGCTGTTTGAAGTGGGAGATTCCTAAGAACACCAACCTAACGGTTAGTTATTGATTAGGC
>NZ_JAKUFV010000015.1:0-96782 GCF_022663595.1 Bacillus cereus group sp. BfR-BA-01360 | reverse complement strand
CTGAACAAGAATTATATGTTAATCCTTTGCCTGTCTCTTTGTATACGTTATTCCACTTCTCTAAAAAGTGATTGAATACAAACCGAGAACAACCGATTGTTTTTGCAATTAGAATTTCTTGTTCTTTATTCGGGTAGATACGGAATTTATATGCCTTTTTGACCAACATTGATTTCTACCTCCTTCTTGGTATACACTAATTATATATTTAATATATAATTAGTGTCGAGTATATACTGAAAGGGTCTTTTAAGTTTCCTTTATACATTACTCCTAAATAGTAATGGAACCATAAAGTAGTAACGTAAAGAAGCACTCCAAATCCAGCTTCCTCCCTGTAAATCCATTGCCGGGTTTAAAATAAACGTAAAGGCAAAGAAAAAACGATGCCAATATCCCTGCTGCAATTGCTTTCATCCTAAAATCCCTTATACTTTTCTTCTACTATATAATGAAGCATAATCAATTCGAAGAAAAATCTGAAAAAATACAAATCTTTCCTTATCATCTTTTTCTTTCACAAAAATAACACCATATATTCGTCATCATGGTACATACCGTTCATTTTTAGCGCATTTTTTTCTATTCCATACGTTCTAAAGCCGATAGATTGATACAGTTTCTTTGCTGCGTTGTTATCGGAAACGACTCCTAAATGGATTTGCTCTGTGTCTATTCCTTTTGCCTTTTCTATTAATGCTTCAATTAATGCTTTCGCAATTCCTCTTCCTCTACTTCGATGATCAACATACATCGCAACAAGATGGCCCTTGTGCTTATATACCGCTTTTTGCTCTAGCAATAACGTTACTACCCCTACCAGTTGATTATCGTTCTGAAAAGCACCAAATGTGTAACTAGTATTTGAACTTAAATTTCGCTTAATCTCTTCAAGAGGTTTTTCTTTTTGTAGCGCTTCTTCGTAAGTGGTTACAAATGCACCTGGACTCATTTGTAATGCTTGTAAACGTAAGTCCCAATATTGTAACGCGTCTTCTTTTGTTAAAATACGAATCATATCTTTTCACCCCTTCATCAAACTAAGTAACGAACAATTAATTTACATAATAATATTATGATTATCTATCTTTCCCAATCGAAAATCCTTCAAACAATCTCCCTCCATAACGATCTAATGTTTGTTCAATAAAATAAATAAGCTCTCTCTTTTCTCCAGTTCTATAAAAATAATCAAACGCCGCTACAAACGCTTCAGCAAATGTTTCATCATATTTTCTTAACACACGAAAAAACCATTTTGAATTTCCAACCCATTGTCTATTTACTCTCAGTACAAATTCATGTAATAAATCTGCTAGGAGATTTGCAATAAACAATTCCTCCTCCCTTTTTGTTGCACCAATAAAATCATCTAATGCGTCTGTAAGGAAATAGCGCTTTCTTCTAATTATTTCTTCTGTCCAAGTTTCAGGACCTTTCTCTAATAATTGCTGCGCTTCCTTCTTCACATGTGACACGATTTCCTTTTCTCCCTTTAACATAATCCCTTCTAAAACAAGTTGAGGAAGCGTTGGTCTTCCCCTCTCACAATCACTTTTAAAATATTGTTTATAGGTTTCAAAATTATGTACAAACACCTCAACTGGCCAACCGTTGCAAAAGAATGATTCTCGATAACAAGACGGCAGCTTTCTATCTAATACAACGATGTCGAGATCTGATGTTATTGTTTCTTCTCCTCTTGCAACGCTACCTCCTAATAAAGCAACATCACAATTTGGAAATCGAACTTCGATTATGTTTTGTGCAGCCTCAATCGCTTTCATCTCTCTCTCTCCTTTTTTCTCTATATACATACAAACATTCGACGCTATTTCTAAATTTCCTATTTTTATTTTTACAATACGATATGTGAAATTTTCAAAGTGATGATCTTATCTTTTTTATTCAGCCCTTATCACTTAACCATATAACAATGACGAAATGAAAGAATCTTATACAATTTTTATAAACTTTCTTTGCATTTCCCTACCTAAAATTGCTAATATAGTAGAGTAGAATTTTTATAGAGAGAAGGAAAATTATGCACAATGGAATTCCAATGACAACTTTAGTAAAAAGGGTACTGCTACTTTGCATCGGGGCTATTTTTTTATCCGAAATGGTTTTAGGATTAGGGAATGCTGTTCATGCAAGTACAGAAGATGATGCAAAATCTGTTCAACTTGTAAGTGAAATTCAGACAGCTCTTGCTCCGAAAGAAGCACCGAAGCAATATAACGGGCAAGTTCGAAAAGTCGCTTACTTAACATTTGACGATGGTCCTGGAAAATACACTGCTGAACTTTTAGATATGTTGAAAAAAGAAGATGCAAAAGCCACATTTTTCCTAATCGGTTCAAATGTCAAAGCATTCCCTGATTTAGTTAAACGTGAACACGCAGAAGGTCATTATGTTGGTATGCACAGTATGACGCATAACTACAAAAAACTTTACACAGAAGGTCGTTACGTTGATGAAATGAAAGAGGATCAGGGCTTAATTGCCGGCGTTATCGGAAAATCACCAGTTTTAACACGCCCATCTTACGGATCTATGCCTGGATTAAATGAAGCTCTTCGCAATAAAGTAGTCGAAAACGGCTTAAAAGTGTGGGACTGGACAATTGATTCTTTAGACTGGAAATATAATAAAATGCCAGTCGATGCAGCATCTGCTCAAATTGTTCAAAACGTGCTTGCTGGTGCAAACAAGCCAACGGAAGTTATTCTTATGCATGACATTCATCCACAATCCGTAAAAGCAGTGCCTGCTATTATTAAAGGCTTAAAAGAAAAAGGATACGAGTTAGAAAGCTATAAAGAGGACGAACACTTCCCATTAAACTTCTGGCATGATCATCGTATCTAATTGAAAAAGACTTGATTTTCTTTATTAGAAAATCAAGTCTCTTTTCTTTCTGCCTTAGTTAAAATAATTTTGTAATTTCGCTAATCAAAATACCAATAACAGCGAAATCAGAGTCACCAAATGTTGTATTTTCAAATCCTAATCCGCCTAATACTGGCAACAATAATGCTGGAAGGAACGAAATTAATAATCCGTTCACAAATGAACCTAAAATTGCTCCCCTTCTTCCTCCCGCTGCATTTCCAAATACAGCAGCTGTTGCTCCTGTAAAGAAATGAGGAATCAGTCCTGGTACGATAACACTTAAACCAATAACAGGTAAAATGAACATAGATAGTAATCCAGCAATGAAGCTTGTTAAAAATCCAATAATAACTGCGTTTGGTGCGAATGGGAAAATAGTCGGACAGTCAAGTGCTGGCTTTGCATTCGGCACAAGCTTATCTGCAATTCCTTTAAATGCAGGTACAATTTCTGCAATTAACATACGAACACCTGCTAAAATAATATATACTCCCGCTGCAAATGTAATGGCTTGCATAAAAGAATAAACTAAAAAGTTTTGGCCATTACTTAACTCTGCTTCAATAAATTGCTTTCCAGCAAATGGTGCAACAATGAAGAAAAGAACAGCCATTGTTAGTGACATAGAAACAGATGTATCACGTAAAAAGCCTAAAGATTTCGGTACTTGAATTAGCTCTGTAGATTTTTCTTTATTTCCAAACTTGCTACCAACAAAACCAGCCGCTAAATAACCAACAGAACCAAAATGTCCAATTGCAATATCATCCATACCTGTAATTTTTCTAACATATGGCTGTAATAGTGCTGGAAAAATGACCATCAGTACTCCTAAAAGAATGGATCCGATCAATACAAGTGAAAAACCTTTTAGCCCCGCTGTAGAAAATACAGCTGAAATTAAACAGGCCATAAAAAGTGTATGGTGCCCTGTTAAAAATACATATTTCAGTTTCGTAAATCGCGCAATCAATAAATTTACAATCATCCCAAATACCATAATAAATGCTGTTTCTTTCCCTAACGTTTGCTGTGCGATTGCAACGATTGCTTCATTATTTGGAATAATCCCTTTAATATGGAATGCCTTGTCAAACATTTTACCAAAAATATCTAAAGAACCTGTTAATATTGTAGCTCCGCCACCTAATACGATAAATCCCATAATCGTTTTAAGCGTACCAGATACGGTATCTGCAAAGTTTTTCTTTTGTAACAATAAACCACACATGGCAAATAATCCAACTAAAATAGCTGGTTGTCCTAAAATGTCTTTCATAATCAAATCAAACATGGCACCGCTCCCCTTCAGCTCAGAATCAGTAGGACATCAAATCATCCCACTGATTAAAGTTTCTCTTTATTCAACTGTGTTACATGAGGTGTTTTTGCAATGCTTCTTTAATTTCATTTTGATCTAAAATATTTGTCAATCCAGCAACAGTACGAACACCATCTTCTAAATTGCAAATAATATCTTTTGATCCTAAATATAAATCCGCTTGCTCAGATTTGCTCGATGCTAAATCTGTATGCGAAACTTCCGCTTGTAAACCAAGTTCATCTAGTATTTTCTTCACATTCATTTCAACAATAAAACTACTTCCTAATCCATTTCCGCATACAACTAAGATTTTTTTCATTTTAACTTCCTCCTAATTTGAATACTTCGCTATCATTTCTAGCATTTGTTCTTTTGAATTTGAACGAATTAACAGATCGACATTTTCAGGTTGTGATAACATATCACTTAATTGGGCCAACGCCTTCAAATGCGTTTCATTATCAATAGCAGCTAATACAATAATTAAATTAGCCGCATGCTCTTGTTTTTCAGAAAATGAAACACTTTCTTTTAATTGCAATAAGCTCATTCCTAATTTTTTCACACCTGATTCAGGTCGTGCATGAGGAATTGCTATTTTAGGTGCAATGACAATATAAGGACCTAATTTTTTTACATTTGCAATCATTTCTTGCACATATTCTTCAGAAATATATTCCGTTTGTAACAGCGGCTTTGCTGCAATTCGAATTGCACCTTCCCAAGAATCAACATGATCTTGAAGCTGAATATATTCTTTTGTTAATAACTCGTTTAACATCGGCTTGTATTTCTCCTCTCTTCCGAAATGCACTGGTCCACTTATAAATTCTCTCAGTTCCCTTTTTAAAGCATGTTCATCTCTCACATCTGCATATTTGTGAATCATCTGCATAATAATATCAGCTGAATCATTTTGATCCTCACGAAATAAAGTAGCATTCACTTTTCGAAATAAGGATGCCTTTTCAGCATCTGTCAAAATGGGATTTACCATAAAAATAGGTATCAATCCCTTCTCTAATTCAGTAGTTGTAATAATACAATCTACATCAAATGTATTAGATTCATATTCTCTCTTTGAGATTGCTTGTAAAATATCTATATTTGAGAATAATTGTTCTAGCTGATATTGCAACATACGTGACGTACCAATACCATTTGGACATACAAGTAAAGCTGTTTTCCTCGGACTGGGAACGATTCCTTCTTTCCTCATCCAAGCGCTAAAATGCATCGTAATAAACGCAATTTCATCTTCTGAAATTTCTTTCCCTACATATTGTTCAAAATGATGAACCACTTTTTTTGTTAAATGATATACTTCCGCATAACTGTTTCGAATTATCTGCAATAATGGATTTTTAATTTCAATTCCATATTTCACACGATAGAAAGCTGGCTTCATATGTAAATATAAGTCAGAAGCAAGACCTGTAAAATCTCGGAATATGACACAAGCATAATGCTGAAAATCTTGTATCATGCAATCGACAATATGCCAAATGCCGTGAACATCATTCTTTTCATATTCTTTTTGCTGCGCGTTCACTTTTGCTCCCAATAAGTGCGTTGTAATATAATAAATCTCATTCTTTGGAAACTTTATATATAACAATTTTTCAAACTGTGTTCCAATATAGGTAGCTGCTTGAAAATGCTTTGTTTCGCGGAGAACAGCTTTCTCAGTTTCCTCCATTTCAATATATCGCCCTTTCACAATACGGCTACAAAACAAATACATGTAAACGCTTAAATTCTCAAGCACCTCGTCTGTATATTGAACGCCCAAAAATTCCTCACACTTCGATAAAATACCTTTTATTACATGAAGTTTGTCTTGTGCTGTTTGCTTCTTTTCTCCTTCTCCATGATTCACAATGTTCCTCATATGAGAAACTACATATTCCCAGCCATGCTTTGCAATTAACTGTGAAAGATATGCTATTAATACATTTCGCTTCCCTTGCTCCATTCCTTTAATGTAATACCCTTGCTTACGGTGAAACTGTAGAGATAACTTGAACTTTCCTAACTCTGCTTTCAATTTTTTCAAATCAGCTAGTGTTGTATTTCGGCTTACTTGAATGAGTTTTATTAAATCTTCCAGCAAAATTCTTTTTTCTTCCGTTAATAAATATAACGCAAGCCACGCCTTTCGTTCTTGTGGAGAATACTCATATTGAACTGTTAGCAATCCTTGTAACTTTTGAGCTACTTTTTGTTTTGTTTTCTTATCTAAACAATATCCTAACGGACGAACATATTGAATCGGTTCTAGATGTTCGGTAATTAACCAGTCATCTACTTTTTTCATATCATAATAAATTGTTCTTTTCGACACTTGTAGTACTTCTGTCAATTGATCAACAGAAGTATAGCTATCCGCTTGCATCATTTGTTGCAAAATTGCAGCACTACGATAATCTAATATCATATGATGTACACCCTTTCTATACTTGTTCTTTCTTCACCTTGCAAGTATAGATACTAACTTTGCAAAATTAGATAATTGACATCACCTTCTACTAATATAGTATCTCTTATTTCTTGCAAAATTAAGTCCAAATTATCGTTTATGTACGGTGCAATAATTGTACTGTTTTTTCATCTTCTTCATTTTATGTCTTACTGATTTTCTTATATTTGTTTATGATATATTTACAATACGGTATGTGAAATTATAATTTCTCCCTTCCAAATAGATTGCTATGAAGGGGCTTAAGAGCTTTGAATTCAAAAGCCTCCCCTCTCCTTATGTCGCACTGCAACAAATACACGCACGAATTTTCCTTATAACAATTTCCGCATCTTTTTCATCAAATATTGAAAACTCTATATCTGCCCCTGATACATGTTTTGGAACCTCTATTAACTCTTGGTTATGTTTTTCCAATTGTTAAGATTACATATATTTCCATCATATACCATCCCTCTTCTCCCTTTAATCAGCACCTCTATACTTATTATATATAAAATCACATATTTCCTTTTCTAATTGACTCATAATTAAAATAAAAAATCCTACTCATCATGCTTTATTTCATATGAGTAGGATTTCTTATTTATACTTTATTCTGTTTTCGTATCTTGCGTTGTTTTCACCTTCGTTTTATTTTTATCACGATGGTTATAATTGTACTTCGAACGATCTACAGGTGTGAACCCTTCTGGTGTATAGAATCGTAATAAATCACCATTTACCACTTGGTCAGAAAGTTTAAGTGTTTGCTGAACCATTTGTTCATTTTGTTTTATTTCTTCTGTAACCTCTACTGGTTCTCCAGTTGTTGTATCATAATATCTTCCGTTAAGTGCAGTAACAGTCGGACTTACGTAATTACCGTTACGGAATGCTACGACTTGTTTGTGCTCTGGTGATAATAAATCTGTACCAAATTGGATATAATCCTTTGTATCGATGCCTAATAAATGTAATAGCGTTGGGAGAACATCGATTTCTCCGCCATACTGATGTTGAACGCCACCTTTTATCCCTGGCACACGAACAATGAGAGGTACGCGTTGTAATTGTGCGTTTTCAAAGGAATGAATTTCCTTACCCATAATCTGTGACATCGCTCTATTATGGTTATCTGAAATACCATAATGGTCCCCATACATTACGATAATGGAATTGTCATATAAACCAGATTGTTTCAAGTAATCGACAAACCCTTTGACTGCTTCATCTAGATAACGCGCTGTTTGAAAATACGTATCTACAGATGAATCGCCTGTTGTTGCTGGCTCAATTGTTGCTTCTTCCTTATCAATTGGATAAGGGAAATGGTTTGATAGCGTAATAAACTTCGTATAGAACGGTTGCTTGACTGTTTCTAATAATGGAATTGACTCATTAAAGAACGGTTTATCTTTTAAACCATAGTTAACAACGTCTTTCTCGTTCATATCATAGTATGATGCATCAAAGAATTTATTAAATCCAAATGATTTATAAATGTCATCACGGTTCCAGAATGTTTTGTAGTTACCGTGGAACACCGCTGAAGTATATCCTTGTTGCCCCAAAATAGCGGGTGCTGCTTGATACGTATTATGCGATTTTGTTGTAAATACAGAACCTTGCGGTAATCCAAACATGGAATTCTCTAGCATAAATTCCGCATCCGATGTTTTCCCTTGCCCCGTTTGATGGAAGAAGTTGTCAAAATACAACGTATTTGCATCTTTTGTAAATGAGTTAATAAATGGTGTGACCTCTTGCCCATTTAACTTGTAATCAATTAAAAAGTTTTGGAACGATTCCAGATGAATATAGATAACATTCATCCCTTTTCCTTTTCCAAAATACTCTGCGCTTGGGCTTGCATAGTTTGAAGCGATGTAATTTCTGACCTCTGTCATACTGTCACCATCTGCCATAGCTCGTTCTGTTGATGCTTTCATACTTTGAATACCATCATAAATGGTATAATTGTAAGCACCTAAATATTTCACAATGTAGTTGCGGTCAAATGTTCTTGTTAACAATTGCGGGCGATCAGATTCTGCCAGTCCTAAATTAATGCTGAAAATTAAAATTGCTGAAATAAATACAAGTGACAATTTATACTTTGCAACACGAATTGGCTTTGGATTCGCAACTTTTGTTAAAACAAGTACAAGTAAAACGATTGTGTCTAAGAAATATAGAGGATCATACGGTTGTAGCAATGCTAAAACACTGCCGCCTATTTCCCCAAAGTTATTCGTTTGAGTCAATGTTGGAAACGTAATAAAATCGCTGAAGAAACGATAGTATACAACATTTGCATACAAAAGAATTGACAGTAGCAAATTAATAACAATCAACAAAATATAAGATCGTTTCCCTTTTGCAAATAATGCAAGTCCTAGAAACAAAATGGCTGAGCTTAACGGGTTAAAGAAAAGCAAAAACTTTTGAATTGTGTTCGATATTCCTAAGTTGAATTCCGTCACATATGCTGCATATGTTTTCAACCAGAATAAAACAACCGCAAAAATAAAGAACCCAAAGTGATTACTTAGCACTCGTTTGCTCTTTTGTAATAATTGTTTCATCTCTCCACCTCTTTTAATTATCCAAGGCTTATTTTTATAAGTCTATCTCTATTTTTTATCTATTTTCTTCATGTCGTTCATTTATTTAACCATATGAAGAATATTAGTAATTATAATTTGAATCTTTTATTTATTCAACTATTTCCTACTAAACATTTTGACCTTACTTTCCATTTAACAAAATAAATTTGTAATATTTCCACTTCCCCCCGAAACCAATCCAGTAACGAAAACATACATCACTATAAACCTTTGCGGTTCCATTCGCAAACATTTTTATTTCCAAAATTACCAATTGGATTGGTAATGGTTTATTTATATAGGTAGAGAAAGTCTATCCATACTTCATTTCCGATTAAGTGAAACTTTAATCAATGGAGGATTCGCCCTCCACTGATTATATTCTGGCTGTTACTATCTTAAAATGGCGGAATAAAAAATCCCCCCTATATACTTTCTTAGTAAAGGGGGGATTTCATCCGTTTATTTATTTTGGTACATTGCGCTTACTTGCTTTTGTAGCTCTTCATTTTCTAAGTACTCATCGTAAGTCGTTTCTTTATCGATTACACCATTTGGTGTGACTTCAATAATACGATTTGCAATTGTTTGTACAAATTGATGGTCATGAGATGTAAATAAAATTGTACCTTTAAATGCGATTAAACCGTTGTTTAATGCTGTAATAGATTCAAGATCTAAATGGTTCGTTGGATCATCAAGTACCAATACGTTCGCACCGCTTAGCATCATTTTTGATAACATACAACGTACTTTTTCTCCCCCAGATAATACAGAAACATTCTTCTTCACTTCTTCACCAGAGAATAACATACGGCCTAAGAAGCCACGTAAGAAGCTTTCAGATTCATCTTGTGGTGAGAATTGGCGCAGCCATTCAACTAGATTATATTCGCTGTTTTCAAAGTATGCAGAATTATCTCTTGGGAAGTACGATTGAGATGTTGTCACACCCCATTTGAACGAACCGCTATCTGGCTCCATTTCACCCATAAGAATTTTAAATAATGTTGTCATCGCAATATCGTTACGTCCGATAAATGCAACTTTATCACCTTTATTTAAAGTGAAGTACACATTATCTAACACTTTTTCTCCATCAATTGTTTTTGAAAGACCTTCAACCGTTAATAAGTCATTTCCTACTTCGCGTTCTGGCGTGAAACCAACGAATGGGTAACGGCGTGATGATGGTTTAATATCATCTAATGTAATTTTATCTAATAATTTTTTACGAGAAGTTGCTTGCTTTGCTTTTGATGCATTTGAACTAAAGCGTGCAATAAAGTTTTGTAACTCTTTTATTTTCTCTTCTTTTTTCTTATTTGCATCTTGCGTTAATTTTAACGCTAATTGACTTGATTCATACCAGAAGTCATAGTTACCAACGTACAGTTGAATTTTACCGAAATCAAGGTCAGCCATGTGCGTACATACTTTATTTAAGAAATGACGATCATGGGATACAACGATAACCGTATTTTCAAAGTTCATTAAAAAGTTTTCTAACCATTGAATTGCTTTTAAATCTAAGTGGTTGGTAGGCTCATCTAATAATAGAACATCTGGTTGACCGAATAACGCTTGCGCCAGTAATACTTTTACTTTCTCTGCACCTGTTAATTCAGACATCTTCTTATCATGAAGCTCTTCACCAATTCCAAGCCCCTTTAAAAGAATAGCAGCTTCTGATTCCGCTTCCCAGCCGTTAAGTTCAGCAAACTCACCTTCAAGCTCTGCAGCGCGCATACCATCTTCATCACTGAAATCTTCTTTCATATAAATCGCATTTTTCTCTTGCATCACTTCGTATAAACGAGTGTGACCCATAATAACTGTTTCTAGTACTGGAAACTCTTCATATTCGAAGTGGTTCTGTTTTAATACTGCTAAACGCTCACCTGGCGTAATATGTACATCCCCTGTTGTCGGCTCAATTTCTCCAGATAAAATCTTTAAAAATGTTGATTTACCAGCACCATTTGCTCCAATTAAGCCGTAGCAATTACCCGGCGTGAATTTTATGTTAACATCTTCAAACAATTTGCGATCCGCAAAACGCAAACTAACGTTACTTACTGTAATCATTTGGTTCCTCCAATTTCGATACTTTTATTACATACTCCACTTACTATACCATATTTAACATGTTAAAGGTATATCCAATCATCTTTGTATATTGTCAACTAAAATTTTTCTTTTTACATACTTTTCGCCTCCTATCCTCCTTCTTTCATTCGAACTAGTGCCTCTATAATCCTATATAAAAATAAAAAAACGAAGATGCTTTATACGTGCATCTTCGTTTTTTCACTTTTACTCGCGATCCATAAGTAATGGTACCCCATCTCACCTTTCACTCCATTCTTCGCATATTCTATATGAACTTACGATAATTTATTTTTGAATTCTTTTAACTCTTCCATGAATCTATGGAATTCTGGAATATCCATTTGCTGTGCTGAGTCAGATAATGCAACAGCTGGGTCTGGATGTACTTCTGCCATTACTGCATCTGCTCCAATTGCTAACGCTGCTTTTGCAGTCGGTAATAATAAATCTCTGCGTCCTGTTGAATGTGTTACATCCACAACAACTGGCAAATGTGTTTCTTTTTTCAAAATTGGTACTGCTGAAATATCTAACGTATTACGAGTTGCTTTTTCGTATGTGCGAATGCCGCGTTCACATAAAATAATTTGATCATTACCTTGTGCAATAATGTATTCAGCTGCATGCATGAACTCATCAATTGTCGCTGCTAAACCTCTTTTTAGCAATACAGGTTTATTCACTTTTCCTACAGCTCTTAATAAGTCAAAGTTTTGCATATTTCGTGCCCCAACTTGAATGACATCAACGTAATCAAGAGCCATTTCCACATCGTTCGGATTTAAAATTTCACTAATAATCGCTAAATCAAACTCATCAGCCACTTGTCGTAAAATTTGTAATCCTTCTACCCCTAAACCTTGGAAATCATATGGTGATGTTCTCGGTTTGAACGCTCCCCCGCGCATTAATTTTAATCCTTGCTCTTTTATCGCTTGCGCAACTTGACGAACTTGCTCTAAACTTTCTACCGCACAAGGTCCCATAATGAATGATTGTGTTCCACTACCTAATCGCTCACCTTTTACATCCACAATTGTATTTTCTTGTTTTTTCTTACGGGAAACAAGAAGCGCTTTACGGTTATCGTCCTCTTGAAGCTCTAAGCTTGCTTTGAAAATCGTTTTGAAAATGTGTTGAACCGTCGATGTCTCAAATGGCCCTTCATTACGCTCCGCAATCATATCTAGTACTTCGCGCTCGCGAACGGGATCAAAGCGCTTCGTTCCTTGCAGTTGCTTTTGTTCACCAATTTTTTGAACAATTCTACCTCTTTCATTTAAAAGCTTTAATAGCTGTAAATTAATTTCATCCACCTGTTTACGTAATTGTTCTAATTCATGATTTGCCATTTTCATATCCTCCTCAAATGTGTAAAAGTATAGTAAGAGAAATAAAATTCCTTATTTTCTGAATCCATAAACTAAATCGTTATCATATGAAATCGATACCGCCTTTTCTGTGTACAAAAAAGCCCTACTGATCTCTTCAGTAGGGACGATATTTATCGCGGTACCACCCTAGTTGCAGACTAACTTCGTCTACCTCTCTTCACTGTTAACGATCAATCGACCGTCTTTCCCTTCATAAAGATGTTTCTCTTTACTACAAAAAAGATGCTCCAGGACTGTAATTCGCACTTGTTTTTGTACTGGTTCACACCACCCACCAGCTCTCTGTTACAGGGAAACAACTACTACTATTATTCCTTTCATTGCATTTCCTATTCCTTTTTCAAGTTGGGCCACAAAAATACAAAAAGTCCCTACTGATCCAATCAGTAGGGACGATATTTATCGCGGTACCACCCTAGTTGTAGACTAACTTCGTCTACCTCTCTTCACTGTTAACGATCAAATGACCGCCTTTTCTTCATAAAGATATATCACTCTATTCCGAAAAAGGTGCTCCAAGACTGTAATTCATGATAACCCCTGTACTGATTCACACCAACCATCAGCTCTCTGTTACAGGAAGATTCTCACTACTGTGATCTCTTCATTGCACGTTATTTATTCAAATGTTTTCGAAATTAAATAAGTATGATTCGTATTATAGAACTCTTTTTTGAATACTGTCAATAACTTTTTATCTATTTTTTTAAAATTCCACTTTCCACTTATGATTCTTGCTGAAAATTTGTTACTACAATGCCAATTCGAATCATTTCGTTTTGAATTGCGGTCAATATGTCATCATCTACATGACAAGTCTCTAACATTTCTTTCATTTGTATCATTTCATTTTCAATGGAGCTAGCGTCTTGCACAATTTGTAACAAAATAAAAAATAGTTTCGCATATGCTTGTACATGAGCTATGACCTTTTCTTTTCTCGTTAAAATCGTCAACAGTAATTGTTTCATTTCCGCCTCTGAACAATGTTCGATCGGAATTGGAAAGCAGTTCAAAATGGTGTACACCCCTTTTTCTGCTACTTCATCCATATAGAAAACAAAACGCAATAACATTACGTATTCTCGGCCAGTGATCAAACTCATTTTCGGGCGTTCTTTTAAAAATGTAGCTAACCACGAATCCCAAAATTTTCGTTTCTCTCGCGCGCTCAATGTTTTTACATAATAGCACAAGTGTTTCAGAAACTTTATTTTGTCATGCTCTTTTTCTTCTATAAATATCATATAAACCCAGTCTGTTCTCTGCCCCCAGTACAACACACACTTAATACATACAAAGCTTAACCATTTTAAAAAGACTTGTTTTGTATGTGGATGCAATAACTCTAAGTGCTCAACTGCATATTTAATATATTTTTTTATCTCTGTAAATAACGGCAAATTAATTTGTGTATAGCATAGCCCTGCCCATGCATATTTCACTGCTTTATGTTCTCTATTTAATTTAAGATAAGGAAGCACATACTTTCTGCACCATTGTTTTTCAATGTGAAACAAAAATGTAACATCAGCCGTTAAACGCGCTAACATAAAATGCGTTCTCTCAGAAGCAACCTTAATTTGCTCTTCAAATAAAAATAAATATTCATGTATATTGCGATCGTATAAATGGTCGTATGCTAATAATTTCAATAAAACTGACGTCATTTTTCCGACTGGATGCTGGATTGATTCATTATAAAAATCAAGCTCTCCTACTTTAAAACTGCTCTCTCCTTTCATGATATGCGGGAATAAAGAAAATGCAAATCGCTTCACTGCCCGAATCTGATTTTCTTGAAAGTCTTCTAGTCGATTACTAATCTCATATAAGAAGCTACTAATCAACCAATAAAATGCGGGATTTCGTACAAACTGTTGCAATAGTGGAATAATCTTTTGAATCTGCTCATTTGTCAACTTTCGATTATTCCTCCATTCCCTAATGCAAACAAACCATATCTCATCACTTACTCTCTGCTCTCCTATAAGCTGGTAGGCAAGTGCAATACTCCAATCTACATTCAACTTACAAGCCTTTGATAACATCTCTAAAAAATGACGTTGTTCAAATGAATCATCATTTGAAAATAACAAAATTTGTTTCTTGATTTCATGACCTTTCAATTTTAATAACCCGTCAGCTGTTACGTCACATATAATGTTTGGCGCTCTTACTTCTTCTTTTTTCTCACCGTATTGATTCGAAGTAAAATGCGGATGCGTCCGTTTCATTATGCGATAGGCTCTGGCAGTACTCGTACTGTTTGCATCACATGTGTACAGTAAATCTAACACAAGGCACGCATCAAAGAACCTTTCATTTTCAAGATGTTTCATCACTTCTTGAATGACTTCCTTCTTCGTTTTTTCTAATGCATTTTGATAGTGTTTTTTTAGAAATTGAAACACTTCATGCTTATATGTAAAATCAAAAATAAGTTGTTGTTTTCGCAACCACATTAATTTTTCATCAGCTGTTACAAATGTATTTTCACTCATTGCTTCAATCGCAATTTTCTTTTGTAATATACTATCTGTGTCGATCATTTGTGCGATATAATATGCTGCTTTCTCTTTATTATGCTCACATAAATAGGCGAGACATTCTTTCATAATTCGGATTAGAAAAGTAAAATCTTTTGGTTGTAAATCGTGTTCTGAAAATTCCATTGTATGATAAAGAACACCATCTCTTTTTTGTAAAGCTGTTTGTCTTAGCGATAACATTTGTAACTTTTCCAGTCCCATAACTAAAATAGGACCTGCAAAATAGGAAATATGTGGTTTCATTTTTTCTTCCCAAATGCGTTGTACATGTGAAAACACCGATACTGGTAGGCAGCTTGATTCCTCTAACTCAACAGAATCCTGCATATCATCTTCCCATCGCTTTACTCGTTTCAACTTAATTTTCCCGTCTAAAATAAACGTTAATAATAAAACGCTAATTTCTTTATGCTCTGGAAACGAACATTTCTGCAATAGATAGGAAATCTTTTCTATCGACTGACTATTATTCTCAGCTGTCTCTAATAAAAGTAGCGTCCATTTTGCAAATAATATTGGATCCACCGGTTTTTTTGTTTCTTTTAAATAGGTGCAAATGCTCTTCCAAAGTAGCGGTGATATTTTAGAATGATTTTTAAAAATGAGTTGAAATAGTTCTTTTTGATGGCTAACAAGAAATTGTTCAACAAGCCACGCAGCAAGTAATTCATCCACTTCATCGTAATGGGAAGTCATGCGAAATAAATTTTGCAGCTTTCCCTCTGCTTCTAGCCATTCCACCCACCCATAATCACGTGCAAATTCCACAAAGTATCTAAGCATTTCAATTTTTTTAATCGCTTGTTTAATATAAGATAATTGTTCTTGTTCAACAGATGGTGGAACTGTTACAATATCGCGAATACGCATTCTTTTTGTAATATAATTATCTCCCATTAATTCCGCCCATCGTTTTACTGCTCTAACAAGTGCTTGATGGTTATTTGCTTTATTCGGATAGACAATCGGCTTTACTCCCAAATGTTCCCAATGATACGTATTATCCCCGTGTGCAACAAAAGCATAGCGCCTTGTACTAGGCGGTAAACCTGTCGCTAAATATTTCATAACCGGATCATTATGGCTATATCCAATAAACAAAACTGTGTAATTCGAGAATAAATCAACTAAAAAACGACGCGCCCATCCTTCTGTCAAATAAGCCCTTCCAAAATCACCATCTGTTAAAATTAAATTTTCTTTTTCTTGCTCCACATTTCCGTGTATATATGCTAATCCTTTAAACGCTCTTCCCGTCGGCAAAGCAGGCGCATAGTAAATATTAAAATCCCGGTCACTCTCTCGCATAGCAGTAGTAAAATGCTGGTCGAAGTTCGTTGTTACAATTCGCACATCCGTATCTTTCGGAAAAAGTCTTGGAATCGCATAATGTAGCGGATTCGGTTTCGATCCTTCCACGTTTACGAGATCTTTCGCAATTTGATGAACATCTTTCGTCTTTGCAATTTTACCAAGATAGTAATCGTGCGGTTCTGTTATTTCACGTTTTTCAACGTATAAAGCCTTCGCAATTTCATCAACTAAATCATCAAAATTTGGTAAGTTTGATTTTCCTTTCATAGAAACTCCCGCTCCGACAAACAATACGAGCTTCCCTTGTTCAAGATGATCAAATAACTCCTCTGGAATTTCTACTTCTGAAGTAATCCACATTCGGATTCCCTCCTTACCTAAAAATGTCATAACTCCTCAGTTTACTATAACATTTTTCTTATGATATTTCTCAATATTTAGTCAAATTGCTGGCATGAAAAAATGCAAATCTCTCGCCTCAATATCGCTATAGCATGTATGAAGTTATTGCGTTAGAGAAAAACTATGTAGAAACGGGAGGTGTACACGTTGAGTGATATTGCTTTAGTGCTCATAAAATTTATATCTTGTATCATTGCTTTTGCAATCGGACTTGCTTTGTTTTTTCCGGCCACACTCGTTCAAATTATTTCCTTTAGTTTATTTGTAACGATTGTTTCATACGTATTTGTAGATAAAATAATCTTAGAACGCATTGGTCGATCCGCAGCTATTATGACGGATTTCCTGTTAACTTATTTAAGTGTATGGATTTTTGGAAGCATTTTGTTAGATCATTACATGCAAATTGCATGGGGAAGCATTCTTTCTGCTTTAGTCTTTACTTTATGTGAAGTCATTGTTCAGCGCTTTTCCCATGCTTACGAACGGCATAACAGTGATAACATCCATCTTAACCGCCGCTTCTCATACGGAACAGAATTTGCGGAAGAACAAAATCCATTAGACAAAAACAAGAAAAAATAAACAAAAAGACGTCATCATTTAAAATGACGTCCTTTTTGTACACGATTTACTGATTTTGATAATACTCATCGAACACGGATTTCGGTACCATTCCACCGCCTGTTGCCCACATCATATGTGTCGAACGATTCATCTTACCTTCTAATTTATGTTTCTTCACATAATTTTCTTGTCGATACAATTGCACTGGACCATAGACTGCTGCTAATGCAGACGGTTCTAAGCGTATATTCTCCGTGTCTACCATTGCCTTTAATAATTCATAAAGTTGTTGATCTTCAACTGTATAGCAACCACTAAGAAGCGGCTCCATAATCTTTCCAACAAAACCAGATGCCCTTCCAACCGCAAGACCATCTGCTTCTGTTACATTATCAATCTCAAAATCTTGAACTGCAATTTCATCATGAAGCCCTGTCACTAAACCGAGCAACATGCATGGTGAATGTGTTGGTTCTGCAAAGAAACAATGTACAGCATCACCAAATAGTAATTTCAAGCCAAAAGCGACTCCTCCAGGTCCTCCGCCAACACCACATGGCAAATAGACAAATAAAGGATGGTCTTTATCTACTCTAATATTCTTATCTTCAAGCTGCTGCTTTACCCTGGAAGCCGCAACTGCATAACCTAAAAATAAATGTTTCGAGTTCTCATCATCAATAAAATAACAATGAGGATCTTGCCCTGCTTGTTTTCTCCCCTCTTCTACTGCTTTACTATAATCAGATTCATATTCGACAACCGTTACCCCTTTATTACGAAGCAGTTCTTTTTTCCATTCCTTTGCATCAGCTGACATATGTACTGTTACTTGAAAACCTAACTTCGCACTCATAATACCGATACTTAGTCCTAAATTACCTGTTGATCCAACCGCAATGGAATATTGAGAAAAGAATTCTCGAAACCTATCGCTATCTAACTTTGCATAATGATCTTCTTCACAAAGCAAATTGTGCTCTATCGCCAACTTCTCTGCATGCTGCAACACTTCATAAATACCGCCGCGCGCTTTTATCGATCCGGAAATTGGTAAATTGTTATCACATTTTAATAAAAACCTACCTGGCATTTCCTGCGCAAAGGCATCCTCTAAATATTGCTTCATATGCATCGTTTCAACAAGAGGAGATTCGATAATTCCATCCATCTCTTTTGTTTCTGGAAACACTTTCGCAATATACGGCGCAAAACGAAGCAAACGTGCCTCTGCTTCTTTCACATCTTCCGTCGTTAAAACAAAATCCTGTCTCGCTTTTTCATAGGAACTATAATTGGGATTTTCCCAAAACACTTCACTTGTTTCGATTAACTGCCGTAAAATCGGATTCTCCTCAGTCCACTTTCTTATTGTTTTTCCTTTTATCATTTTTTCCCACATATCATTTCCTCCCCCAAATGCCTCTATTTTACGATTCATTAACATTGGAATCTGCATATTATTAACACCAAGTAAGTCCTTTCAATCGAAATACTATGTAGTAATAAACAGCAATACTCTATATGAAGTTTCACTACAACATGCTTGATATTACGTTTGACATCCATCTCTTTTAGAGCGCTTTCATCCCTGCTCGATTCATCATTATACAAAGAACGTTTCGGATTGTCATCCTACAAAAAAGACCCTGTAAAACAGGATCAAAACAACCTTTAACACCTCTTACTGTTATTTCATATTAAGACTTTTCCATAATGGCAAAATAATTCCCTTCATCGTCAGCAAAATTAAAAGCCTTGCCCGTAGGCATATTTACAATTTCGCCAACCTCCACCTTTTTATCAACAAGTTGTTTATGTAACTGCTCAATATTTTCTGTAAAAAACAGCATAGAAGGTGTATTCAAGTTTAATTCTGGCTGCATTTTCGCAATAAATTCTTTATTATGTAACACAATACTTGTTTCAGCTTCCTTCGTTGGCGCAATTTCGATCCATCTAAATCCCTTACCGTTATCTTCTTCAGCAATTAGATGAAAGCCCATCTTTTCCGTCCAAAATTGTACAGCTTCATCTTGATCCTTTACATATAACATAATTTGACCAACTTTATGAATCATCATCTTCTCTCCTTTTCTAGTCACATAGTTATATTTAGTATATAAGAACATTCATTCCCTTTAAAATATTTTTTGAAATGATTTTATGCTCCCTACCCAAAACCTTCTCAATCTATCACCCTTTTTATTGTAACCGATTTATTTAGACGAAACATGCCATGAAAACCGAAAAAATAATCTAACATAATTTTATTATGTAAACAAAATGAAATTATGCTTAACGCCAATTTCTTTTATTTATTCTATTAATCCATGTTTTACACTTTCAGACATTTGCTTTGCGACATGCGTATGAAAAATACATATCGCAAATTCTTTTGGGATTTTTTCTACGATTTCTGCAAGGAGAGCTACTCTATCTCCTTCTATCAGTTTCACTGATATGAACGAAACTTTCAAGTCCTTCCCCATATTTCGGGTTAAAACAATATTTTAAGCAACTCAAAGTAGAGGGTACAAAATTTGGTGTTCCCTCTAGAAAACTTTATACGGAAAGGCGCGCATGATAACCTTACGGGTAAGCGCCAACTTCCTTTAGGAATTTGGCAGCTCGGCGTATGAATCATGCCCGCAGAGGCTCCATGTCAAGTTTTTTAAGGTCTTTACACGATTTCCAGGTTTTTAGGGAGCTATCACTGCGCAATCTACTCCTAAGCTGAAAAGTAAGCGGTAAATCCCATAGCCAGTTGAACCAGCCTCATAGCATGCTTTTAGGTGTTCAACGGCACCTAATTTTTTTATCAGCTTTCTTAGAGATTCAGGTGTATGAGGGATCATTCCTAAATATCTAGGTTCTTCTCTTCCTTCATCCGCGATAGCAACAGCAATTTTTTCCTTTGAAACGTCTAAACCTACGTATTTTGTGGTATCCTTCATAATAAACTAGCTCCTTTCGTAATGTAGCTCTGATTTGGTTTGTTTTTTATAGTTATTCAGTGTAACCAAATTAACCTACGAAATTACGGGTAAGGAGCTAGTTTCGTTCACGATAACTTCTTTCTTTTCTAAAAAACTAGCCACTATTTTAAAAGGTTCTATACCGCTCAGATAAGCATAAATGGCGACTAATTTTGTTTCCATGGGTTATTTAACCATAAGAAAACTGCCTTTCTATTCCACTACGTTCAGATAAAACTCTTCTGCCACCTTTTGGTCATCCACTAGAGCGTTTCTTTATATCCCACTACGTTCAGATAAAACCCCGTTCTGTTCCAACCAATACCTACATACATCTATTCTTTATATCCCACTACGTTCAGATAAAACTTGCCCGCAATAGAGTCAATAATTTGCGTTGTTTGACCTTTATATCCCACTACGTTCAGATAAAACGTTGTTATCACAACAACTGGTAACTATGAAGATGGCTTTATATCCCACTACGTTCAGATAAAACATTTTATCTATGAAAGTACGTTATATTTTAAATCAACTTTATATCCCACTACGTTCAGATAAAACCAACAACTTTAGCTGTAAAAACGTTTTTGTCATCAGTCTTTATATCCCACTACGTTCAGATAAAACCGCTTCCATGACTCTTTTTTGATTTGGTTCATATCGCTTTATATCCCACTACGTTCAGATAAAACTTGATTCGCTAAAAATAGATACAACAAAAAAAGAAATAACTTTATATCCCACTACGTTCAGATAAAACCCCTATAAAAAAACACTATAATCCCTTTTAAATCAAGGAACACATTACATTAAGACTTCCAAATCTTGCAGCGGATGTTGAGTCGTGTTTCAAAAGTATTTTCAAAAATACGCTCCATCCTTTAACAGACAAGAGGTTGGCAGTTTACTCGCTAAAAAACGATGCACTGCAAACTTCTCACTAATAAGAAAAAAACTACTCCTAATATATTATAAAATCGTGTTTAGAGAAATAGCTCTTCGTAACTTTTCTCAATACCAAATACCTTTTTCTTTATATTACGTGGATTATTTACTTCATATAAGTAAATAGAATCCTCACTCGATATTATAATCTGATCTAATTCAGCTAAGCATTTTAAGAGTTGTGTCCTAGATAATTCTCCTTCAAAAACAGAGTTTTGCGTCCAAGTTAAATACTGTTTTAATTTCTTGCACGCTTTTCCTACTCTTTTTTCTCCAATATCATAAGTAATTATAACAAACATTTTTTTACCACCACGCTTTTAAAGGTTTATACAATTCATCACCAATCATATGTTTAATGAGTTTATAACACTCTAAACGTATAAAATATTTGTAAGACACTTTTCGTTTCAAACGACGATGCATCACCGTCTGTCCCAGTTTTCCTTCCCATGCCTGCAAAAACTTTTTTCGTCCTTGTTCATTTAATAATACCATCTCATCAAGACTCTCAAAATGCTTTAAGCTAATCATTTTCTTATTAACAAGTGTAAAGATTAGTGGATCCACAATAAGCGGCTTAAAAATTTCTGCAATGTCAAGACTTAACGAATAACGCTTTGATGATGGTTCATGTAAGTAACTAATTGTTGGATTTAATTGCGTTTTGTAAATTTCTGATAAAACTGTTGTATAGCATAAACTATTCCCAAATGAAATCAATGCATTGATCTCATCTTGAGGTGGTTTCTTAGAACGCTTATAAAACGAAAATTCAGGTGGTAAAATATAATTAAACATAGAATAATACTGTTGTCGAATAAGTCCTTCAACACCCATGAGCTGCTGGATTGTGCTAGCTTGTGATATTTGTGGAGTTAATCGTATGATTTCTCCTAGCATTTCAGCGGTTATTTGTTTATATCCTCTTAAAGTTCTAAGCATATGAAATACAGCTGAAGAGACAAATGCTTTGGCAAGTATTAATCGTTTGTCTGTATCTAAATAGTGAGCACTTTGCTGCACCAATGTAAAGCCTGATAAATTACTTTCGCGTGGTGTAAAACTACCGCTATAAAAACCATAATAGTTGAAAAAATGCACATGAATTTGATGTTGATTTAAAAAATTTAATAATTTCGTATTGAAATCCACCTGTCCAAATACATATAAATTATCAATTTGTGCAATCGGTAGTGATCTCTTCTTTTCCTCCTCATTAATAAAATAAAATGTATTGTCTTTCCTTTTCATTCTTCCGTTTGAAAAAATATAGAAATCTCTCAGCATCCTTCTCCCTCCCCAGAAAAACAAAAATCATAATATGCACACGATGAGCAATACTTTTTCTTTTCCAGTTTTGGAGGTTTATCACTCAATATAATGGCTTGAATACGTTTTTGAATATTTTCTAATTCTTGTTGATTAGCTTCTGTTAAATGAACTTCTTCTGTCCTTTTTTCTTTCTTATAACTTAATAACCCTTTCTTTGTAACTCCTCGTTTCTTCAATTCTGCTAAATAATAAAGTAATTGCCAACGATCCGCTTCTTGCATTTTGCTGGTTAACTTAATTTCGCGAATATATTCCCCTTCAATTCCGTCGATCTTACCTACACCGTCAATATCCAATTCACGGTGTTCCATACGTTGATATGTAGAGTCGTGAAGAATTTTCCCTTCTATCACCCGCTCACTTTCTTTTTCTAATTGAATTTGATGCACAAATAACCAAAGTTTACGATGACAAACAAAATAGTAATGAATGTAAGTCCCTTTCACCTTACCACCTCATTTTAAATTTGTTATGTAACATCCCACTCCGGTTCAATAAACTTATAAAATCAAATAAAATTATCTAGTTCCTGATCTAGTAATACACCTGTACCTGTTTTACTTTTCTCATCAAAATCGTACTGTAGTTCTAAAATTTTAATCCATGGTAGCAAGTTATATTTTTTTCCGTTACTTTGTATACGTTCATGAGGTATTCTAGATGTTTTCCCTCTGACTCTATTTTTCCGCAAACTAACTGTTAACTTTGCAATTTCACGATACAATCTTGCTCGTTCTTCTCTATTCACTATTTTAAGCTGTTCAAATAAATGCTCGTTTTCATCATAAATATTTCTAGGAATTACAAGTTCAGCCTGAATATCGCGAAGTAACTTTTGAGCATCCTTCGAAGATAATGTATAATCCTCAAATGTTTGCAATTGCTCTAGAGCATCGTCGAATGTTTTAAGAAATTCCGTTCCTTTTAAATTTTCCCTGCTATACAATTGAGACACAAGTTCAATCTTTTGAGATTCAAGTAATATTTTTCGATTAAAGGGTCGTAAAATATCTAATGATTTCATTAGAATTTCTTCATCATATACATATTTCACACCACTCATATCAACTGCATATATAAACACATTTGGCTCTTGATGCATCATATATTGTCTTCTTCGATAACAACGTCCAAATCGCTGACATAAGCTATCTAATGTTGCAGCTTCAGTAAATAAAACATCAAAATCAATATCGATAGATGCTTCGACAAGCTGTGTTGTGATCCAAATTCCAGTTGCTTCTTTATTTTCATCAAAGAGAAGTAATTCTTTTTCAATTAGAGTTCTATGTTTTTGAATATACATAGAATGAAAGACATGAACATTGTCACTATGTTCCTTGATTTTGTTATACAACTCCATTGCACGTTTTACTGTATTAGCGATAACCAATATTTTCTTTTGCTTCCCTAAATCTACAATTTTCTCAAAATCATCTACTATTGGCTTTTCTACAACCTCAATACAATGTCGTATAACGCAATCATCTATAAATGTATCTACTCGAAATCCATCGCTAGAGATAATTTCGCTCTCATTCAAGGTTTCTAAATAGATGCTAGGAAGTGTCGCTGTCATGAGTAGAAATTTCCCACCTACTAGATAAATCATTTCTAACGCACGAACCAATACAGCTGCAATTTTCGGATCATATGCTTGAATTTCATCAATGACAACGGAAGAATATGCCATTGTTGCAAGTTCTTTTTCGTAACCACGATAAAGAAACGGGAATTTCAATATTTGATCAATTGTAGTAAACAGCAATTTACTTGAAAAATGCTTAGATTGTTCTGCAATTACTTCCCAGTCTTCTTCAAGATTCTCTGTTAAATAATCCATTGATGATGAATGCAACAAACCAACATTTTTATAGTTCATTTTTTCATACACTCTATGAAATAGTGCATTAATACTAACCCTTAACGGTAGTGTGAAGAATGTTTTGCTGTCACTAGCCCAAAGAAGAGCAGCTTCCGTTTTCCCCATACCCGTTTGTGCTACAATGATTAAATTTTCTTTACGATGTTTATGTGCATGTTTTTGTAAATCGCGATATACTTCTTCAACTGGCACTCTCTTTTTCTCTGCAATTTTTTGAAATCCAGCATCCACAAGTTTCTTAAAATCTTGTTTTGCATCAATTTCAATATCTACATGAGCAGAAGCTGCATGATCAATACGATGAAGCAAACCTTTCAGAATAACATAATCTACATAATTTTCTTTATTATCACTATACTTAATTCGCCTATGTAGTTGAGCTAAAATACGATTAAATTTCTTTTCTAAATTTGCGCCATTAATATTTAAATGTTTATTAATTTCATCCATTTTCGGCCAAAGGTCCTGCCAAAGAGCTTGTCTAATTAATGTATCATTAGGTTCGATATCCCGTTCATGATGATATGCAATTGCTTGAATAAGGGCTTGATAGTCTTTTTTCGGTAATGAAAAAATCGATTCTGGCAATAAGAAAGGAGATAAATAGTTGTGTGGAACTTCTAAATTCCTTTGCAACTTTACTCCTTCTCCAAGAGCACGCCTTATTTTTAATTGAAATGGCTCATGAGCTTTACCAGCATCATGATAATCAACAGCATAAAGAAGTAACTCCCAAATACGTTCATCAAAATAATGACCATATGATTCTTTTAACTTTTTATAGCGTGAGCGTAATTCATCTGTATGTTCGCGTAATGTTTCTTTCGGATTAGATTTCGCTAAAAACATCATCATCACCTCAAAAATAAGTTCGTATTCTTCAAAAAGAATACGAACCCTTTTTATTCATTCCAAAGAACGATATGCTCTCCATCTGTATGAAATAATTTCCCATCTTCAAAATGAGGATTATTTCCATTCACATAAAGAGAAGGAATCTTATTCCATTCTCTTATTCCATTCACAATCTTATATGTCCAATTTAAACGATATGGAATGCCCGCAGGAAAATCCGTTTTATAATAATATTTCGGAACATATATGGCATATTTCGAATACCACTCATCACACTCTTCTAATTCTACAAATGTTACTTCATCTACTCGTACTAAATCCTCATGACGACCAAGAGACAAGTGCTGGTTCAATTCAATAAAGTGTTGGTAAATACGTTCTAGTAACGCTTCTTCCCCAGCAATATGAATAACAAGCTCCACATTAAAAAGCATATGTGTATATAAAGGCATGGAAGTCATATGTTCTTGTTCTGGTACCTCCATTGCTAGCCCATCAAAAATAATAGGCATAGAAACGGATTTCTTTTTCACCATATAACTTTTTCTATAATCTATTAGCTTTGTTTCATAGTTTCCTTGTATTGAAAAACGTAAAGGTAACAGTTCATTTGCTTGTAATAGTTGATGGATCATTCCTTTAACCGTGGAATACGGAGGTAGTGGATATGTTTCCGCTACCTTGTTTGCAAATGGCTTTGTATAGCAAGCTGTTTCTTGAAAAAGTTTTAATCGAATTACCTTCATACTAACACCTTATAAAATTGTTCTACTTCATTCATTACATGCTGATAAAACTCTTCTACGGATACAGTGTCTGTAAGTTGAGAAATCTCCTCTTCATTTGCAAATACTCCATCAACTAAACCAATTTTTGTACAAGTACGTACATCATGACCTAATACTGTTTGTCCTAATACCGATGCTAATGACTTCACATTCAATAAATTCGAATCAAAGTTTTGCAAAGAAATTCGGCCTAAGAAAAACGGATTTGCAATTGGATACACACCGCCAATCACAAATAATGGAGATAAATTTTCTTGCCGCCCACGAATTTCACGATTTAAATACTTCGTAAGCTCAATTAATTGTTTAACTCGATTTACTTTTTCGTCTACTGGTAATTCGATTTCTCCATCTACCCCAACTTTTGATAAATCCACTGTTAATGTGTAAGTATATAAACTTTCATGCTGTTCTAATGTAGCTAAGTTGGGATTCTCCTGAATACGTGAAGCTAATCCCATGTTATTTAAAAATTCTAAATCACTACGATATGGTTCTAATGAGACCGCATGACTTAATCGTACTACAGCTGAACGCTTATCTGCCCCTGCTTTCGCTTTTGTTTTCATATATCCAAATAAATCCATTTCAACAGAATCAGCAATTGTACAATCATCTTTAAATTGAACAACACCTTTGCTTTTATCAACAACATTTAAGTTCCAGTTAAACAATTGATTACCTAAGCGTACAATATCATAACGAATCGCTTGACGAGAGGCGAAAGAATAAACCTCTCCATTCCCACGATGGAACTTTTTTAACTCAGAAATATTCGCTGTGCCTTCCCCATAATTTAAAGAGCTTGCCTTAAATATGATTGTTAATGTTAAAGCTTTATTATTCATTTATCTTCTCCTCCTCTTTTGAAATTAGCCCTGCAATAAACGAATCCCCAATAGAAGCAAAATCAATATTTGATTCGTCTAATATATTCATAAACACTCTTGGGAACGGTTTTTCTACAGACATATATAACCGCATTACTGTATCTAAAAACATCTTCTTATCATTCGATCGAATTGCATTTAATAATCGGTAAGCAACAGATCGTATTTTCCCTTCTTCTACTATGTTTTTTATTGCTACCCCCTCATAAAAAGCACTCCAGATTCTGTTCTTACTAGTTTTCAAATCTGTATTCATTTTCCCCTCTCCTTTTACAAAGAACAAATAGTAACACCGTAATAAACAGGCATAAACAATTTCATTTGCTAATTTCTGTTCTTGCAACTTCTTACGCAAAGCATTATGAATGATATGCTTTGAATCTTGATAGCGTAAAAATGCATGAACAATTTGATTCCTAAGTACGTAATTTAATCTACTAAACCATTTCGTACAATTTTTTTCTTTAAAGAATGAACATAATCCTGGGGTTAAATGTAGGTATTGCAAATCTGTTTTTTTTGCATTATATTCCGAAGAGTATTCTAAAATTAAATAACTATCTCCAGTGTGCTGTGCCTTCGTTTTCTGCTCAGCAATTAAATCAAAAATAATTTCATCAAATGCTTTATCTTTACTTCGCCCTATTTCATATGTTTCATTTGCATAAATAACTTGTTCAAATCGTCCTTCTCGCTGAACAAATAAAGATTTCCCTCCAATAATCGAAGCTCCAGCAGGTGCACAAAATAAAATTAATTTTGCCAATTTGCTTACTGGAATGGTTAATGTTCCATTGGCATTCCAGTAAAAGTTAAGCGCTTTCGAAGCACTCATAGATAAAGGAGAAAAATGCAACTCAGAATACTGTTCAAATGCCCACTGCGAGTCAAAAAAACTACAACAATTTATTTCATTAGATACATAATCTTTTATTTGCTGAATTGTCATCTTTTTAAACTTCGTTTTTAATTTTTTTGCCATTTCATGTGTACTTATTTCAAGATATTTCATAATTTCATCTGAATCTTCAGCTCTTGCAATCATTTGTTGCAACTCTAAATCAGCAAGTAAACTTTCAATATAATCTTTTCTAAAAATTTCTTTTTGTTCTTCAATATCTTTCGATGTATGTGATACATTTAAAAAACTAACTTGTCCAAAATATGTACCTAAAACAGTTGCTTTAAAATAATTTAATGTTAATTTTTCATTAATATTCGGTTCCGATAAAGCTTGGATATACTCTTCAATCCATTTATCCATTTCTGGATTATATGTCTTTTGATTCCGAATTAAAGTAGCATATTCTACTAATCTTTTTTTATGCGAAGAATCCTCAAATTTCTTTTCAACTTTTTCAATAGCCGTTTTTTTTATCGTTTCATCAAGACTCTTTTTAGCCGCTTGCATCCGCCGTTTCGCTTCTTTGCTTCCCTTTAATTCACTTTCTGCTCTAAACTTCAAAAAAGTTCTCCTAATATTTTGTTCATCACGCTTAGCTACACTAAATCGATCCAAAAAGTAGTCAAAATAATAGTGTTCAAAGTTTCTTAAATGTTCAGGGTTAAACAAAATCCCCTCATCAGTCGTTTTCACTTTTATACCCGCATGCTTCAAAATTCGATAATATCCAACTAACCCTTGAGTTATTGTCCATTCCTCTGCCGCTAAAGGAATCTCTTCCGTTACAAATATCATTATACCACCTCCACAGCACCGAATCCTTGACTAGATCTAAAGCCTAATCCAATTTCCGAAAGTATTTTCAAATCTTCCACAGCACCTTGTAAGGAAAAAATCCCATGATAGCCCGTAAAAAATAGCGTATCATGATCACTATGAATTTTCTCCTTGACCACTACTTTTTTCATATTCTTACTTGTAAAAATAAGTGGTTGTTTTAGTCCATACCCACGAAATTCTTTCAGAACTGTGTCAGAAATATAGTTTAATTCTTTTTCAAACTTATCATCATCTATGAAAATTGGCTTGGCGTGTTTATCACGGATTAATAGAGGGGATAGTGTTTTAAAATACACATGATTTTGATTAATATCCGCACTATTTACCATTTGTACCTTCATTCGTTTTAGACTAAAGCCTTTATATCGAAAGTCGTTCATTTTCATAAGCCCATTGTAAAAGTGCAACATAAATTGAGCATCTGGAGAAGTTATTGTAAGACCAACATATCCTTTAATATGAAACTCTGTTGCATTAAGTTTATAATCATGTATATATACGCCGTAAGAGAATGGTCGATTCGCTTTACTTTCTTGGTATATCTGTTGAAAATATGCAGCATCGGATAACTTCAAAGCTTCTTTAATAAAACTCACCATCATCATTCTATATGAAATCGGAAACCGATTCGTTTGTAATTTAATATGTAACCTCATATGCTATCCTCCTTCATTGTATTTGATTTTATTATACCGCCCAATATATTCTATATAAGTGCTTTTTGGTTAACAATTTGTGAATATGCAAAATCCCCTTAGAAGGGTTATAGCCATGAACTTAAGAAAGTGAGCAAAATAATTAAATTACACACCAATTAAGGAATTTATCAGGTATATATATCGATTAAAACACAAACATAGAACTCGACTATCTTATATCGTTTGAAATAGAATGAACGATATAAACGCTTGATGCATCAAAAAAATGAAAAAATACCAAATCTGTGAGCAGAGTAACTCTATTAGTTACCAACACTTCGACAGAAAAACTGCTAGCTACAAAGGGAGGCACTGAAAAAGTCCACTTCATAATAATAAAAAGGCGCCCGCCATCTACTATGTAGGTAAAAGCCTCAAGAAATCGAACATTTACCTGCAAAAATCGATTAGTGCCCGCCATCTACTATGTAGGTAAAAGCCCCCCTTGTATCCTTAACATTTCGATAAAATGCGTGTTATTTTTCAAAACCACCATTTTTCAGTATCCTCTCACAGAAGTGTATGCTTTTTATTCATTACGACAGCAAATAGAACTTCTATTTAAAATAAATTTATACTCCTTGCGTTTATGTTTATTTGCAAGCGTTACACCTATCAACTACAAAGACCTTTATGAGAGACACAAGGAAAAAATGAGTAAGTTGAAATATGCTTATATGGTGCAAATCTATCAAAAAAATATACACCGCAACTTTTTTGTACTTAGCAACCTCTTTCAAGCTATCAGTAAACAAAACATAGAAAAATCAGCGAATCGGCTTCAAATAGCGCCATAAAATATATATCATAGGAAGTTCTATTTGAATATACCCAAAATCCAGGATTGCATTCAAAGATTACAAAAAAGTGTCCCGATACTTTTTTTAGGGGAAGCACTTCTCTAAAGTTGATAGCTATGCCCTAGAAGGACTATTATCATCTGAAGTTTTTTATCTTATCCACTACGTTCAGATAAAACTTTCTAACAATGTCCAAAAACCATTGAATACATTGGATTTATATCCCACTACGTTCAGATAAAACTAATTCATCAAATTCTTTTCCGCCTGCGCTAATTACCTTTATATCCCACTACGTTCAGATAAAACGTACTCATTAAACAAAAATAAATCTATAAAATCCGACTTTATATCCCACTACGTTCAGATAAAACAATGTTATGTTGTAGCGTAAATCCGCCACGTTTATACTTTATATCCCACTACGTTCAGATAAAACAAAAGCGTGGTCGTGAAACTGGTAAAGAGGTAACGCTCTTTATATCCCACTACGTTCAGATAAAACCGTCGCATTGGTTCCGAATTGGACAAGTTCACCGCCTTTATATCCCACTACGTTCAGATAAAACCCGTTGATTATTTACTTGGATTAACTTCTGCAAGACGCTTTATATCCCACTACGTTCAGATAAAACTTATTTTCTCAAAGTGTGAAATAAACTCGCGAAAAATCTTTATATCCCACTACGTTCAGATAAAACCAAGTCGTGGACAGTCTACCCACAACGATTCGACTTTCTTTATATCCCACTACGTTCAGATAAAACCCTATAAAAAATCACCATAATTCTCTTTAAAATCAATACATTTATTATATAATACACTGAAAGTTTTGCAGCACACTGTTAGTTTTGTTTCATATGCATTTTCAAAAATAAAGTCTATCCCTTGAAACATAAGGGTTTTGACTCCTTTCTTTCAAAAATTGATATGCTGCAAAATGAGTATTGGTATAGGTACACTCTTATTTTCTAATATAATACAAAACTACATTTAAGAAAAGAATTCTTTAATCATTAAAAAAAGGGCTAAATCGCCCCCTTTTCATCCACATTATGATTGCTGATAAGCCGATTTCGTTGCTTTCACATAATAAACAGCATGTTCAGCATTTAAAATATGTTCTGGCTTTGGTTTTCCGCGATTTGCACGATGACCAGCCAAATGTTCTTCGCTTGTCTCCCAATTTTTCCATGCTTCTTCAGATTCCCAACGAATCATAATAACGACTTCTTCGTCTCCTCTTCTTACCTTTTTCACAAGAACGTTTAAATCAATAAAACCTTCAAATTTTTCAATCATGCCTTCTCCAGAAAAACGCTGCACAACAAGATCTGAAGTACCTTCTTTTACTGTAAGTGTCTTTGTTTCAATAAACATACATCCCACTCCCTTAATTTCCAAATCACTTTCATATTCTTCTATTATAATTGATTTTGATAATTATTTTCAATTAAAATATTTCATTTGATTTTTGCTGAGTGAATTCATTAAAAAAGGTAAAGTATGGAAGCAGGATTTCTTAAATACATAAATTTAAGAATTGCAAACAAAAAGTAGCTCTTTTTGTTTGCAATACGTGTTTCCCTAATCAGTGTTGCCACCCCTAAAGAGCACTAATGTTAAATAAATCAAAGACACATACTTCCTTTTTCGCATGATATGGGAACTAATCACATATCATTTATAACTGTATCCAAGAAAAGAAAGGGGATTTTTAAATGAGAAAGGCGATTTTAATATTTATTGTCGCTATTTTTATCATTGGAATCGTTCATATTGCTGTAACTCCAATAAATTATAAGTCATATACAATCGAGGCCCTTTGGTTTGCAAGTGCCGGTTGTACACTCATCTTCCTTGCTTTTTTAAACTATGTTCTTATTAGCATCAAACAAAGACAAACAAGATTTTTTGTCATTTGTCATACAGCAAATATTTTATGTACTATTTTGGTTGCTTTCATTCTTACGATTGCATTCGCTCCTCACATAATCCTCTTGTTTGTTTTATTAGTTTCTAAAACTTTACTTGTCATTGGATTTCAATTCTCTTCAAAATCTTAAGAATGTCCATAAATTACGGCATGCTTAAGGTAGGAAACGATAAGAATATAAATAAAGATTCTATTTTTAGTGCGTGTTTAATTAGCAAATTTCTAACAGGAATTCTTGTTTTTGGGTGAGAGAGCTAGCTGGGGGTTTTGGGGCTAGCTCCTAGAAACCGAAACTGTTCTTTCCACTTTAATTGCTGAAAAAAATGATATCGTAACCATTCTATATCCCACTGTAAATAGTAATATTCGTACCATTCTTCAAATTTAGTATGATAGCGTTTGTTCCTTTCTACAATATGATCATCTATATGAAATATATAAAATGATGCACCCTTTTGTTTTAACTTTTGTTCAAGCTGCTTCACCAAAGTTGTTCTCCCTAAGCGACTTAATCCATCTATTCCTAAAACAAATCGTTTACCTATATTCTCATCAATCACTTTTAATACTTGATTGAAAGACATGATTTTTTCTCCCAATCTTCTGCTAATAAGGAATAGATGATGGTATCATACTCTACATTATTTTGAATCATATATTTCCGAAGCAGTCCTTCTTTTTGAAATCCAATCTTTTTCAATAATTTATGAGAAGCCTCGTTCTCTTTATAGACAACAGCTCCAATTCTGATAAGTTTCATCGTTTGAAAAGCATATGTAACGATTGTCTGTACCGCTTCAGTTGCATATCCTTTTCCCCAATATGCATCATCGAGTTCGTAACCAATTTCGGCTCGCTTATGATTAAGATTAATAAAGTGAAATCCACATGTACCAATGAATCGATTTGTCCCTTTCAGTTCAATTCCCCAGCGCACTTGGCTTCCTTCTTTATATTTTTTGCTAAACATCTGAATCATTCTTTTTACCTGCTCCATATTTCGAATAGCGTCCATACCAAAATAGCGCATGACAGATTCTTTTTGAAAATAATGAAACATATTCTCTGCATCTAATAACGTTAATTCTCTTAGTATAAAACGCTCCGTCTCTAAAGTTGGAAATCCCATTCTTTCTCTCCTTTTCCTCCTGAATTCTATTCAACATATGTGCTATGTTCCTCTTTTAGTAATAAACGTTCTTCATACTTTTTAACGTATAACCATCTTCTCTAACATTCGACAAATTATTTTTAAACACCTTGTTTTCAACAAATGATAGCATAAAAAATAAGACCGATTACTCGGTCTCAAACATATTGGCATAAACAGGAGATTGGACATAACCAATTCATGTTTTATTATATTTTATATTTTCAGATTTTTGAACCTTTTATCACATGATCGATATTGAGAAAATTGTTTAGCCCTTTTTATGTAGTGCGCCCTTTTGAATAAATTTTTCCATTCCGCACATGCTAAAGATGGAGGTGTGCACAAATGGAACCAATGTTATGTCCAAATTGTAAAACAAACCGTACTCGCTTTAATATTCTTGAACAACAAGTCAAACCGGTAAAACTCAACCCACAAACAGGACAAATCGAAGAAGAATATACAAACGAAACATTAAATGTGTTTCATATGTCTTACCAAGGTCCTACATACCGTGTACAATGCGCTGTATGTGGATTAGTTGAAAATCCAGAACAATTTATAAAACCTGCACAAAACAAATTATTTTAACATTAGAAAGCTCGGTTCATATTTCATAGCCGAAAAAGTAATAAAACAAGCTCGTTACTTTTTCGGCTGTTTGTCCATTACTCACTTTTTATCCCCTTATCCCTACCTTCATAATATCACGTACAATGAATCTAATAAAAAACAAGAATCGCTCCTTTCACAATCCTTTCTTCTAAAGTCAATTATAGAAATACTATAGTCAAACCAACACTCTAATTCTCTCTTTTTCACACTATTTTATATTATTTCTTTTTTTAACTTTCTAATTTTCAAAATCAATCGCACAAACATATACATATGTATACAAACTACAAATCCTATGAAACCTTTTATGATAATCGACAATTTGTTTGCAGGAGACTCTAAACAAGAAATAGATATGGCTGGTAGGATCGATAAAAAAATAATTACAAGGTGGTTTAATAGGTCTTTTAATTTTTCAATTCTCGTTTCTGTTTCAGAATAAATATCTGGTAGCTCATTCTTATCCACAACTTCTTTACAAAAATAATGCCATTTTGTAAAACTAGATACATATTTCCAACCGGACATCTCATATATTTCCAAATATTCTCTCTGATTCTTTAAAGATTTTTGAAAATCAAAGTTAAAGTCAGCTTTATACACAACATCTTTCGGTTCTGTTTTCTTAAATGTATACATGAAATGATATTTCTGAAATGCCCAACCTTTTTGATGCATTTCTCTTAAGTATGCCTCTTCCTTTTCTAAGTTCCACGCTGTAAAAAATTTAAAGGTTTTCTTAATTTCCATATTACATCTTCTCCCTTAAAATTTGTTTTCCATTTTGAACAGAGCGTTGTAATCTTTTAAATTCAAGTTCTAATACCTCTCTACCAAATGGAGTTAACATATAACATTTTTTTCTATCTGTAGAATCTACTTCTACGATTAATTTTTCCGTCAATAACTTTGTTATGTTTCCATATAATGTACCAGGCCCAAGCTTAACTTCCCCATCTGTCATTTCTTCCACCATCTGCATAACTCCATACCCATGTATTCGCTTTGCGAATGACAACAAAATATAATAGGTTGCTTCTGTTAATGGAATATATTTTTTTGCTTTCTCATCCACTCTATCTACCTCCATTATATCGCCAACATCTATATCAACCAGCGATATATCGATTAACGATATTATATAATGATTGTATTGAAAATGCAATACACATACTCTTTCTAGGGCTCAACGAAGCAAGGAATTTATTAGTATCCATTTAAAACAAAATCCCCCTCGATTAAGTTCCACTAACTTCACCAAGGGAGGGAAAACATACTTTCCTTATTTGATTGGCTACCCATCATACACGTTACTATTTCACGATGCTGTTAAATACCGATTTGTGTTAACAAAGTTTTACAAGTCATCACATACAGCCATCACTGCTGAGGAAGTTCCTATTCGTCGTTGATTACATTTAGTGAGAGATGCAAGTGTTGTTTTTCCTTCTTTACTATCAATAATAAGAAAACGCCAAAGGTTTGTATGTTTACTGTTTTGTTTTTACTTATTCTATTACATTCCTTATGACGTATTATTGCGTCTTCTCAATTTGAATATAAAAAAGACTATTCCTTATAGAAATAGCCTTTACATTCAGAATAAATCCCCTTACTAGTAGCCAGACTACTGTTAATTTTGAAAAGTCTTATAATAACATACAGCAACTAATTCGTTATGAATTACTGCTTGCAGAAGTCGCGGCAGTAGAAGCCGAAATTGCTGCGATGAAAGCTGCTTGTTGCGCCTGTATGAGAATCTCAATCATTGTTTGTAATCCTGTGTTAGCTGCTTGATGTTCCATACCTTTTTGACTCACAAATAGTTGGATCGCAATCAAAATATTTGTATCCGTCTGCCAACGGAATAGCTTATCCCCCTGCAATTTCTCCATAAATGTTCGAATAGAAGAAACTTCTTTTTCTCCATCTTCAAGCAATGCTAGTAGCCCAATAGCTGGATAGTGCATTTGTTTCACTTTTACTTTTTCTTGCTTAAATAAATTCCATATGTTTGTACATCGCGCCACTAACATATCTTCACGAATATCCTTCTTTAGAGAGAGAATATGACTTAAAAATTGAAGATCATTTCCTTTGCGCAAACCAGATGTCGCCAGTTTCTGATAGAGGCGCTCCACCCGGTCCATAAGCGGTCCTATTTCTTCTTGTTGTCCTGCTAATAAAACTGCGAGCGGATAATCACTTGTACTTGTAAGGAAGAAGTGATCCTCTTTCATACGTTTATATACCTTCACGGAACGCTGAATACGTGCTTCATATTGCTCACGATCATCTGGCAAAAGCGTAGCTGCGGCTAAATAAGTAAAGATACTGCGGCTAAAACCACTAGCGATAAACCGTTCATATAAGTCTAAAAACTGCTGAAATGCCGTTTTATAATGCGTAAAGTGAATATCTAACGTTGCCGCAACTACAAAGCGATGATAAGATTTCAAATAGGAAAACATACCTACCTGAGATTTAATATAATGACTAATTTGTAAAAAACGTTCTAAATCAAAAGGTTTATCGCTACTTGTATACATAGCAGCAATCATCATCCCTGTTCGAGAATCACTCGTTTTCCACTTTAGTTCTCTCTTCAACTGTTTATATATGCTCGTATACTGCTCTAATTTTTGTTGCAATGTAATCATAGATGCCCTCCATTTTTTGTTTTTTCTTCTCTATCATAATACGGTTCCATATTTAGGAATATCTTTTTCATATAACTGCCCTATTGACTCTTAACAATATGTTCCACATGAAGTGGCAACTGCGTCATTTTATCTTTTAAAAACTCTGGTTTTACGTTATATTCACATATTTGTTCTAAAGGTATCCATTGAAATTTATATTTTCTCCCTTCTTCTTCAAAAAGAAAAGAATCTGCTCCTTTTACTGGTAACGTAAGTAAATTGACTTCATAATACAAACTTATTTCATGGAACTGCCTTGAATCATACGTAAAGAAATTTTCTACAATCCATAAAGGTCGTTTCACTGCAACATCGACTCCAAGCTCTTCTTTTAGCTCTCTTTTTATTGCTACTTCACTCGTCTCTAGCAATTGTACGCGACCACCTGGTACATACCAGAAATCTTCTCCCTCATTTTGAAGCATTAAAATTTTATTATCATGTTTACATATTGCACCAACTCTATAATTAAAACATGATTGATTGACTTGAAATGTAAGATCCATGATAATCCCCTCTTCATATTATGTTAGATTGAAAAATTACTATATTTTATTTACATTGTCCCTTACTCGCAATCATGATGGACAATACTCCATTGATTCCTAAAAAAATTACAACGCCAACACATACGCAAACATATAAATCACATGTCACGGAGAATTTGTGCTATAAATGAGTGCTGGAATGATAATAAGAGCTATCAGAAAGAAAACAATACCGAAAATATCCACTTATTCCTTTTGTAACGTTTCTTTCATCTTTATTAAGTAAGGAAATGATTCTAAATAGAATCCACTGAACACTCGGTGTACTTGCTGGAATATGTACCGGTTTATTTCCATGTAATGTATTTATTATCCCTTATTTCAATTGAGGGAGCGCTTCCTCTTCAAAAATATGATTCTTATTCGTTAAAATAACGCCGCCCCAATCTGTTTTAGGTATAAAAAACATTTTTGCATGTGAATTCGGTGTTAAACCTGAATGCCGTATCACTTTCTCTTCAGAATGTGAATTGGTAATTCTTACTCCTAGTCCGTAGTAAAGTGTTTCACCCATTCGAACATGCAGCGACATATATAAATTCAACCAAAATATACCTTTCAAAAAATAATTTTCAGTTCATTCAAACAATCCCCCCTGCCTTCAATGAAGGCGGGGGATATACCTTATATTTCAATCATTTATATAAAATTCCTAAACACAATCCACCTCTGCATTCTAACCTTATCTTCTCATCGCATTTTCTCTTGTTGAAACCAAAGCTTTAACAATTCCCTCTCTTTTTCTCTTGCCATACCTGCTTTTCGTTCTGTATCTTTCCTCGATTTTTCCCATTGATACACATCAGAAATCGTATTTTGAATGGGTCTAAAAGAAAGTCCAGCGTTAACAGCTTTTTCAATACTTATAAAAAAACTCCCCTTCCACGGTTCTGTTTCTCCTTCTAACGGAAAAGTTTCAGGAATCCATAGAGGCATCTCCGTCCATGGCTGCACTTTATTTTCTAGTAAAAATTGTTCTTCCACCCATACAAATTCAGCATCGCTGTTGGTAACAGCTTTGCAAGTATTTAATAACTCTCCTATCGTCAATTCATTATTCGGTCCTGTTACATTAAACGTGCCTACTTTTCTGCCTTCTGCCATATTAAACGCCCACGTTGCCACATCTTTTACGTCAATCAATTGAACAGGACGGTTGGAATGCTCTGGAACCAATACTTCCCCCCCTTGTGCTACACGCTGAATCCAGTACGGAAGCCGGTCTGTGTAATCAAATGCCCCAACTAAAAGTCCTGCTCTCATATGCAAAACTCGCCCTGGCCAATATTTTTCTGCTTCCTTCTCACATAACACTTTTAATCCTCCGTAATACTCGTAAGGAGATGCCTCCCCGTCCTCAATCGCTTTCAACTTCTCCCTAGGTGGAATAGACTGTAATTGATAGTCTTCCTTAATATGCAGTGGAATCCAATCTTTATAGGTAGACATGCTTGAAATAAATGTATAATGTTCGATATTTCCTCCAAGTATGGTGGCAATGTTACGAATTTGATGTGGTGCAAATCCACATGTATCCATCACAATATCCCAATTTCGATTCTTTAAAGCAGACACATCTCCATCTCTATCGCCAATTAGCTGTTCTACTTTAGGAAATATTTCTTTATTTGTACCGCGATTAAACAAAGTTACTTCATGTCCTCGTTTCAAAGCTTCTTCTACTAATGCTCTTCCTAAAAAGCGCGTACCTCCTAATATAAGCACCTTCATATCTTTCCCCCATTTCACAAACTAAAAAATTAGCATTCAATTTATATAACGATTTTCCTAGTTAAAAAGTTACGGGAGAATAACGAAATTATTTGTCGCTATTTATACTTTCTTTACAAATAAAACTCTACTCTCTCCATTCCCATCATAATTTGTATGTACAGATACACCATCAACCTCGCTATCACCTGCTTCAATTTCAAATCCAAATTCTTGATGAAATTGAATTGATTTTTTATTTACTAGAGAGGTTACTGCTTTAACGGTATGACGATTATTTGCACGAGCCACATCAAAAAAATAAGAATAGAGTGTAGAGGCTATCCCTTTTCTTCGATACTTTGGGTCCACTCCAATAAAATGAACGTACGCTTCATCGGGATGTGTTTGCGATAAGAATCCACATAAAAAACCTACTATCTCTCCATCCTCTTCCATAACAAAACTCGTTTCTTGAAAATGAATGAAGAATAGTTTTGGTAACATATCCGCCATATTCCGTCCACCCCACCATTCGTTAAGGACAGAATGGATGGCTGTATAATCTTCACTTTGTATATTCCTAACCCTCATTTTTTCCTCCTCATTCGTAGAAACTCAATATTCTCATAAAAGGCAACACCTTATAGTATTTGCTGCTTACTGTATCACTTCCTTCAAACTTTGACACAAAAATTTTTTTCATATAAAATATTCACAATAATCAAAAAATAAAATAAAAAGAGGTGAATTCATGCAACAACAAAGTTCCACTCAAAAAAGAGCATTAATAGCTAGTTTAATTGGCAGTTCTATCGAATGGTTTGATTTCTTTTTATACGGAACAGCTGCCGCGCTTGTATTTAACAAGTTGTTTTTTGTAAACGAGGACCCTCTTATCGCACTTATGCTTTCCTATCTTTCTTTTGGTATCCCGTTTTTCATTCGCCCTCTTGGAGGTATTATTTTCAGTCATATCGGTGACAAAATCGGCCGAAAAAAGACACTTGTTTTAACCTTATCGCTTATGGGAGGAGCGACAGTATGTATTGGCTTACTTCCTTCTTATGAGACGATCGGTATATTGGCTCCCATTCTTTTAATCTTACTGCGAATTATTCAAGGACTAGGAATTGGCGGTGAATGGGGTGGCGCTTTACTACTAGCAGTCGAATATGCACCAAAAGATAAAAAGGGATTTTTCGGCAGTATTCCGCAAACAGGTGTTACAATTGGAATGTTACTTGGAACTGCAGCAATCTCCTTTATGACAATGATTTCTGGTGATAACTTTGTGACGTGGGGATGGAGAGTTCCATTTATTCTGAGTGCCGTACTCGTATTCATAGGATTATGGATTCGAAATGGATTAGATGAAACACCTGATTTCAAAAAAGCGAAGGAAAGCGGAAATATTGCTAAACTGCCAATTGTCGATACGCTGCGCTATCATTGGAAGTCTGTTCTAAGCGCTACAGGTGCAAAGGTAGCGGAAACAGGTCCTTTCTATATTTTCTCAACATTCATTGTTTCTTACGGTACACTGCAACTTAAATTACCGCATACAACTGTTTTAAATGCTGTTACGATTGCTATGCTCATTACGACGATTATGATCCCGTTAATGGGAAAACTTTCAGATACAATTGGGAGAAAGAAAATGTACATATGGGGTACAGTTGCCATTCTTTTATATGCCTTCCCCTATTTCTTCCTATTAAATCAAGGAACCTCTTTTTCTATCATAATCGCAACTGTTATTGGTTTAGGTATTTTATGGGCACCTGTCACAGCTGTATTAGGTACATTATTCTCTGAAATTTTTTCTACTCAAGTTCGCTATACTGGTGTTACATTAGGTTATCAACTAGGCGCTGCACTTGCTGGCGGAACGGCACCAATGATTGCTGTTTATTTAATGAATGTGTATAACAATTCATGGATTCCAGTAGCGCTATATATTGTACTTACTTGCTGTATCTCTTTAATCGCAATTGCTGCCGTTTCAACGAAGCAAATGGCAGAAAATATACAAAATCAAGATATACAAGCTTAATCAATCGGGGGATTTCTAGCTCCCCCTTTTCTATTAAAAAGAAAGGTGATTAGAATGATTCATATTATAGAAGAAATGGTAAAAGAAATTTATAAAATGAAAGATTGCTTACAAGATGTAGAAAGGGCATTCCAATATTACATGAACAATGAAATTGCAACGCCGGTACGACTAAATATACAGCACTCTCAAGAAGAAGCAAACTCCCTTTATATGCCTTCTTATGTAGCTCCCATCGAATTTGCTTCTACGAAAATCGTTAGTGTCTTTCCCAAAAATACGCAAAAAGGGAAAAAAGCACTACAAAGCTTAATCGTTTTAACAGAAACAAATACTGGTGATCATGTCGCAACAATTGAAGCTTCCTATTTAACAACACTTCGCACAGGAGCAATGAGCGGTATCGCGACAAAACATTTCGCTCGTCAAAATGCTAATGTCTGCGTTGTCATTGGGTGCGGCGCTCAAGCGCTCGGACAAATACAAGCCGTTATGGAAGTTCGCCCGGTAACTCGCATTCTCCTCGTCAATCGGACAATGCAAAAAGCATTTGAATTTAAAAATATCTTACTCTCCTTATATCCGAATTGGAGCGGGTCGATTGAAATTATGGAATCAGCTAATGATGCTGTTGCAATAGCTGATATTGTGATTTGTAGCACTACTTCAACTACCCCTGTATTAAATGGAAACTATCTCAAACCTGGTACTCATATAAATGGAATTGGTTCTTATCAGCCCCATATGCAAGAACTTGATGTCACTACATTACAGCGTAGTGATAAAATTATTGTAGATACAATAGAAGGTGTACAACATGAAGCTGGAGATTTCTTGATTGCAAGCAAACAAAATGAATGGGATTTTTCAAACATATATAGTGAACTTGGGGATATTATTATAGGGAAGAAACAAGGACGAGCAAATCCGAATGAGATTACTTTATTTAAATCAGTTGGGGTTGCCTTTTTGGATACAGTAGTGGCGGCTTCGATTTATGAAAAGTATAGAGAGATTGTGAATATCTAAATTATATTTTTTACTTTCCCTGTACGAACAGAACTGTTATAAATACCCCTATTATATTCTTTAACGAACAGTAAGACTCCCACCTCAAAGTTCAGCGAAAGCAAAAAAATGAGGTGGGAGTAAGACTTTTAATCACTTGAAGATGAATCGCAACAGTTTTTCTAACTGTATTCACCTACTAGAATCATTCCTTTACATTTTATTTTAAATCTATTTATTTTAATGTATAATTATATAATAAATTTTAAAAGTGAGGTGTCAATTATGAGAAGTTTTGGTTCAATCGTTACCTCTACGATCTGTTCAATCATTCTTGTTATATGGAATATCTTAACCTTCTATAATAAGTATACAACTGGCAGCAAATATGCATGGATTAGTGGTATTCTAGCTGTTCTTTTCCTTGCGTTCCTTATTAACAACGCGAAAGATATTATTAAGAAAAATTACATAACTTCAATGAATCAGTAGTGAATCCCATTTATGTGGAAAACAATTAGCAAATATTAATACCGTTTATTGGTTAACATTAATTTGCACACTAATAATGATCCTTTCCTTTATAGAAATTAGAAAGAAACTTAAACATAAGGATTATAGAACAACATAATAAAAACCGATTCCTTTGAAAAACAACACGTATTTTACCGAAATGCTGGAGATAAAAAGGAGTCCATCACCTACTGTATATAGATGATGGACTCCTTTTTCTTATGAAGTAAACGTCTTCATTGGCTTCTTCTGCACAAGAGGTCATTTTCATCATTCACTCACCTTGTTCAAATGGAAAGAAGACTTTTTAATTGTTCCTTTTTTCACAACATATAAACCGATAAATATAACAAGGCCACCTATTAGCTGCATGATCGTTATTCTCTCTCCGATGGTCATCGCTGCAAAAATAACCGCAAACAACGGAACAAGATACATATAAACCATTACTTTTGTAGAACCAATTTGACTAATGCCAACGTACCACATTGCAAGACCGAAAATGGTCGCAAATACAATTGAATATGTTAATGATCCCCAGCTTAATAGATCTGCCGGCCATGTTAATGCACTGGCATGGAATAAACAATATATAACGAGTGGTACAATTCCAATTAATGTAGACCAAGAAGTTACTCGCATCGCTGAATACTTTGTAATAAGTGGTTGCGCAAGGATTGGATACCATCCCCATGCAATGGCAGCGACTAGTCCGATTCCATTTCCAAGCCAAGCATACTCATATGTAGATTGACTCGTATGTCCAGTTAATAATACGAGCGCTGCCCCGCCAAACGATAGTACCGAACCAACTTGGATTTTCATTGAAAAGCGTTCTTGTTTGTGTAATACTGCTAAAATCCCTGTAAAAATTGGTGACATTGCGATTAATAATGATGCATTTGTTGCTGAAGTGTATTTGACAGATAACATAAATAACGTTTGATATAACGTTGTTCCAACAATTCCAACGACTACTAATCTAAGCCAGTCTTTTCTTTCAATACGTAACGAGCGCTCCAACATAAATGTAATAACTAATAATACCGGAGAAGCTACTAAAAACCGTAAACTGTTAAATTGAATGGATGACATATATGCCACTCCATATTTTCCAATTGTATAGTTCGCTCCCCATACTAAAGCAACTGATATGAGGAGCCATTCCATTTGCCATCGCTTCATCTTAATCTCCCCTTCCACTACTAGCATAGTAAAATTGGCTGGACACTACACCATCCAATTGGCTGTTTTTTCACCCAACCAATTTGTTATAATGACGATAGATGAGAAATAAGGGGACGATATAAATGGAGTGGAAATTAGATACGAATAGTAAAGTTCCGATTTATCAACAAGTTGTTGATTTCATTGAAAGACGTATTATGTACGGAGAGCTTCCTCCTGGTAGTTTTCTGCCTTCAGAGCGAAAGCTTGCAATGCATCTCAATATCAATCGCAGTACTGTTACAACTGCTTATAATGAACTTCGCGCTATGGGAATTGTAGAGAGTACAACAGGGAGAGGCACACGTGTGAGTACGCATATGTGGGGCGTTTCTCCTACATTAACACCGAACTGGAGAGGATTCGTAGAAGGAGGTACGTTCTTACCAAATTTACCGCTCCTTCGCCATATTCGGGAACAAGTACAACAAAATGAAAATATCATTGATTTTGCCAACGGAGAACTTGGGTATGATCTATTTCCCCATGAACAACTGCAAATGATTTTACAAAAGCAACCTTTCACTCAGTCGCTTAGCTATGATCATCCACAAGGCTATCTTCCGTTAAGACAGGCAGCGGTAAAATACATGAGAGAGTATCTATATATTGATGCAACAGAACAATCCATTATGATTACATCTGGTGCACAGCAAGCACTTCACCTAATTGTACAATGTTTATTAAACCCAGGCGATGCGGTTGCATTTGAAAGCCCATCGCATTGTTATTCTTTACCGCTCTTCCAGTCTGCTGGTATTCGAATTTTCCCATTACCTGTTGATGAGCATGGAATTCATCCAGAAGATGTGCATGAATTATATCGTAAGCACCGTATTAAAATGATTTTTTTAAACCCAAATTTTCAAAATCCAACAGGTACGATGCTGCATCCAAACCGGAGAAAAAAACTATTATCACTATGCGCAGATTTACGTATTCCAATTGTAGAAGATGATCCATCCAGTTTGCTAACACTGGAAAAGAAAAAGCCTTGTCCGACTTTAAAATCCATTGATGAAAATGGTACAGTTATTTATGTTCATTCCTTATCCAAAATGATTGCACCAGGCCTTCGAATCGGCTGGCTCGTTGCTCCGCAGTCTGTAGTGGAAAGATTATCGGACGCGCGTCACCAAATGGAGTTAGGAATGAGCGTGCTCCCGCAGTGGCTCATGCAACAGTTTTTTGAAACCGTTCCGTTTCATATACATATGGAACAACTGCGAAGACAACTAGCGCAAAAAAGAAATCTTCTTGTTCATTCCTTAAACTGTTATCTTCAAGACTACATTTCTTTTTCAAATCCAAATGGCGGAATCTACATATGGGGAAAAGTAAAGAAACCTATTAATGAAAAACAACTTATTATGCAAAGTTTAAAACAAGGTATTGCCTTTATGCCCGGTAGTATTTTTGGCGCAAAGAATGGCTATATTCGATTATCATATGGAAAAGTAAATATCAATCAAATAGATGAGGGGATCTCTCGTTTACATCGTGCAATGAAAACTTGTCTAAAATAGAAAAAAGCGTAAGGAAATTCCTTGCGCCTTTTCTATTTATAGCTTATTTCCCCATATTTGTTTAAAAGATTTCACATATAGGAGAGCAAGCACAGATTGAATCATAATAAATAATGATGCGGTTATCATTTTTACATTCTGATCGAATACGCCCAATACTCCCATTGTTAAACCAATCAACAGAAAAACTACACTAAACGGTGGTGTAATTTTCATTAATATCCCAAACTTTTTGTTCATACTATTCCTCCCTTTCCCCATAATCTTTTCAACAACTATATGTATTCATTATAATTTATATACCAAAAGCTGTATATTAATATATCAAAATAGAACTTTCTATTACAAGCCCTTACGTGACTGTATGAATCTATTTTTTTAATCCGCGATATTGAGCTGTCGTCAATTCTTGTATATAAGCATCAATTTCTGGCATATTACATTCTTTCGCTATTTGTATCGCAAGTTCAATGTTATATGGGAGGCGGACAAGTTGAATCGAAAAACTCGCCGGCTCTTTTTGATCATATATACCTTCAAAGATTAAATAAGAAGATTGTGTAATCTCAAGTGGATTTCCTACACTCCCAGCATTACATAATGTTTTTCCTTTAAAGTTTTGCACAAACGCTTGGTGGACATCTCCATAGCAAACAACATCTGGCTTTCTATCACCTTCTATATTTTGTGTCACATGACTATTTTCAAACATACTCATCCGCTCTTCTCTTGTAGCATGTGGCTGAATTCTTTCATATACACTTCTAGGCGAAGCATGAAACATCCGAATCAATTTTCCGCTCATCATAAATTCTATTGAAAACGGCAGTTCTCTTAAATAATCCATTTGTTCTTCTGAAAGCTGATTTTGATGCCACTTTAATGTTTCAAATTCAGTCGGCTTTGTGATGAAGTCATCCCAGTTTCCCATTACAACTTGCTCGCATTCTTTACGAACAATATCAATGACATCGCTAGACTGCGGCCCTTTCCCTACTAAGTCACCTAAACAAAAAATTCGCTCTATCCCTCTTAATTTTATATCTTCAAGAACTGTCTCTAACGCAGGAATATTGCCGTGAATATCTGAAATAATTGCTATTTTATCCATACGTACACCTCCTGTTATTCTATATTTATTAAAGGTTTATACCAATTTGGAATATACGATGTAAAACCATTATGCTCTTCTACAATTCTTCTTAACCTTATTTTCATTTTCTCTACTAAGTTAGGTGTGATTCGATGTGTCCACACAATATCTGCGGGAAAAATCATTGCTGCGTACAAGGCATATAACTTCCAAAAATGAAGCGGTGGTTCACCCTCGCAATATCCGTGAATTTGTCCAACTGCAAATGGTACACTCGTATCGACTGTAAACAAAGGTAATTTATAAAAATCATGAATTGGATCTCCAAAATCAAATCTTGCAAAGTCAATAACAGCACGAAACTCATTACGATAAAACATAAGATTCGCTGGGTGAAAGTCGTCATGTAAAAATACAACCGGACGGTCTTGTAATAGATGTTTATGAGTTTCTACAAAAGTTAACACTTGTTTTATATCAATAAAATCCGTCTCATATTCTTCTAATGCTTGCAAGTATTTCTTATATTTATTCCATCGTAACGTTTTCCAAGATTCTTCTACATTCTTTTCCTTCACAGTATGAATTGCCTTTAATACTTCTCCCGCTCTTTTTCCAGCTATGTATTGCTCTTTCTTAGTCAATTTAGCAAGTATATCTTTTCCATCTTCTCCTTCCATCCATTCAAACACTTGTACACATTGATTGCATGAATCAAGATTTACAACATGAAGTAGTTTAGACATTGGTATCGCTAATAATTCCAAACGACTCATATATCCGTATTCTTCCTCTTTACGTTTACGAGCTACACGATCACATACTTTTATAAAATAACGCTCACGGTTTTCTAGTTCAATTTTATACTTTTGATCTGGCGAAAACCCTTTTGAAATAACGGTACACTTTACGATATGAGATCAATTTAATCGTTTTTCTAATTCAGTTAAAACTTCTTGCACATCGATTCCTCTGCTTAATAGATGTATACACTACCTAACACTTGTTTTTTACTCTTAAGATGATGCGTTCCTTGTAATTCCACTGCAAAAGGATATTCCCCATTTTGTTCTAACTGTTCCTGTATAATCCCTTCACCGATTGGCTCACAAAATTGAATCGTTACATTTCCAAGAAATACACTTTGACAAATCGCATTCCATTCTTTATAAACTTGAGGAGAATTTACTTGTACTTCCAATAGCTCCTTCCATCGTTCCACGGTTTCACATACATTTTTCACAGTATAGTATATAGTTTGCATTTCTTTTACATCATTACGATGCGGTGCAATGACGCCACATTGTTGTAAATCTCTCCTTCTATCTGTATCACATTCTTCCCATTGTATAAAGAACGGTAATTTCGGACTACTTTCTTCCTGCTCCACAAATAACATTTTCCATTCTATGAGATGTTCATCATTTCTCATTCGTTTACCTTCGAATGGTCCTTTCACTTGTATGCCTTTTTCTACGAATTTTGTAGCTAATTCTTCAATACGATTTGTACGAAGCGCAATTTGGAGCATTCCTTCTCCATTTTGTAGTTTCTCCACAGTCTCCTGAACGAGTGGATTATCCGCTTGCTTTGCTTGTTCCTCATCCCTAACTGCTAAAAATTCAATATACGATAAATCAAAATAACTTAAACTATTCCATGTTCCCCAGTTCGTATGTTCTCCGCCTTGTACTGTATGAAATCCGAGTTCCTTCATTTGTCTTTCCGCTTCTTTTGGTGTACACCGAACAGCATGAACAAGATGATCAAATGCTAACATGCTTTTCCCTCCTCTCATCTACATCTTTTTATTATATAATCATTCCGTTATTTCAATCAATTCAAAAAACTTTTCAAAACCTAGTTGATTTATGGTTTTAATATGCATTATAATAATTAAAAATTTATATTATGCTGATTGGAAAAACCAAAGGCTCTTTTCTCAAGTGAGAAAAGAGCCTTTTTATTTATTATTACAGGGGGATTATATATGCAGAAATTAATTGTCTTTGCTATTATTGGTTTTTTTGCTCAACTCATTGATGGAGCACTTGGAATGGCGTACGGGGTCACATCTACCTCATTATTATTAATGTTTGGAATCGCACCAGCCGTTGCCTCTGCTTCTGTTCATTTAGCTGAAGTGGTCACAACAGCCGCATCTGGATTTTCTCATGCACGCTTTGGAAATGTCGATAAATATACTGTTTCAAGGCTTACATTACCAGGGGCAATCGGCGCTTTTGTCGGAGCTTGTTTTTTAAGCAATTTACCTGGTGACGTAATTAAACCATACATTTCTTTATTTTTATTCTCTTTAGGTGTCTATATTTTATTACGATTTATTATTCAAAAACAAATTGTTACATCTAATACACGTATGTCTAGCAAACAACTGATTCCTCTCGGTTTATTTGCGGGATTCATTGACTCAACTGGCGGCGGGGGCTGGGGCCCTATCACTACACCAGTACTTCTCGCGCGTGGGAATGAAGCAAGAAAAGTGATTGGTTCTGTAGATACGAGCGAATTTCCTGTCGCATTAGCAGCGACAATTGGTTTTTTTATTTCTTTAGGATGGGAACAAGTAAGCTGGATTTGGGTATTCGCTTTAATGCTAGGTGGGATTATTGCCGCTCCGATTGCAGCATGGTTAGTTCGAATTGTACCGTCTCATTTACTTGGCGTACTTGTTGGTGGATTGATTATCTTCACAAATATTCGAACACTTCTTACAGCACTCCAAGTAGATCCAACGATTATTACACTTTCTTATATCGCTGTAGGACTTATCATTATTATCGCTCTATTTTTATCTATTCGTAACCACTCCCAGTTAACAAAGCAAAGCGTTAACTATCCAACTGACCAAAAACAAATATTACCTTAATACCAAAAGCATGATACCGCTTAAAGGATCATGCTTTTTTATCTATTCTACGCTATCTTAATTGTTGCTTTATCATCTTTCCCGTTTTGCCTACTTGTTTCGTATTTCATGTTTCCAGCACACGAATAGACTTGATGTTATTATGAAGTATTTTAGCTCGCATTGTTTCAACTTTTGAAGTCTGAAATGCCCAGAGAACCAGCACTTCAGCTGCTTCCGTTGCATATCTCTTGTTCCAACGTTCCTCAAGACCCCCTATCCAATTTCCACTTCTTTCTATCTATTTGGTGCGCCTTTAAATCCAATGTCACCAATCATCACACCATCGCTTTTTCGAACAACAAACTAACTTCCTCAATACAACAAAGAAGCATCTTCTTTTAATTTCCGCACATAAATTTCAATATGTGATCCGTTATCGTATCTTTGTTCAGCCGTAATATACAGCGTTTCTCCTGTACATGATATAATCTGTTTGTTGCTAAACGCATTCCCCTTCCTTCAATACGCTTTTTAAAAGTCCATCAATAAATAATGAATGTTCATTTAACATTACATATCTCGTTACATTTTGTCTTTTTCTGAATTTTCTTTTAATTTTTAAAGGATTTTCTCTTCTTTTTTGCGAAACATTTGTATAACAACTTTTTTATCATTCTATTTACATACAAAATAGGTTCGGGCGGAGTTTTGAAAACGTTTCCGATGTAATAACCAACTTTTTTGATCCTTTCCTACAAAAATCCCTTGCAATATTTTCAAAAAGTCATTACAATTGCCATATATTAAAAATCATAACAATAAACAAATCCTCATCAATCCGATGAGGTAGAGGTTGCGGCTTTTAAGAGTAAAGCGGATGAGACACAGAGAATGTCTATGACCCCGTTTGAAAGGAAAAGTTGCCGAAGTTTATATTTCTTCTCTGGGAATATAAGTTGGGGCTGTCTCCGAATAGGAACAGAACTGTCACGTTTACAAAATACCGTGTAAACGTGGGGTGCTATCTTAACGGAAGGGTATGATGGGGTGGTTATTTTGAAACGTTCCGCCAAAGTCCTTTGGCGTTTTTTTATATTCCCCCGCTCCTTCCTATCTTAAAAAAAGGAGTGTTATACATGAATAACATAGCAGATCAAGCTACCTCTAAAACGCAACAATCCACACAAAATCAAGGTGAACTGAGACGAGGTCTGAAATCGCGTCACCTTACAATGATTTCTCTCGGCGGTACAATTGGTACTGGTTTATTTCTTGCCAGCGGTGGTGTTATTCACTCAGCTGGTCCTGGCGGTGCACTTGTCGCATATGTCGCAATTGGAATTATGGTTTATTTTTTAATGACAAGCTTAGCTGAATTAGCAGCATATATGCCTGTCGCTGGGTCTTTTAGCACATACGCAACAAAATTCGTTGATCCATCACTCGGATTTGCACTTGGCTGGAATTATTGGTATAACTGGGCAATCACAATTGCAGCAGAGCTTGCTGCTGTGACATTAATTATGAAATTTTGGTTTCCAAATACTCCTTCTCTTATTTGGAGTGCCATTTGTTTAGCTATTATGTTTCTTTTAAACTATTTATCTGTTAAAGGATTTGGCGAAGCGGAATATTGGTTTGCACTCATTAAAGTAGCAACTGTTATTCTCTTTTTAATTGTTGGATTTATGATGATTTTCGGCATTATGGGCGGAGAGCCAGTCGGTTTTAAAAATTTCACAGTTGCAGATGCACCATTTAGCGGCGGCATTATGGCTATTATCGGTGTCTTTATGGCAGCTGGATTCTCATTCCAAGGAACTGAATTATTAGGTGTAGCCGCAGGCGAAACTTCTGATCCAGAGCGCAGCATTCCAAAAGCAATTCGTTCTATCTTTTGGCGCATTTTACTATTTTATATTTTTGCTATTCTTGTAATCGGATTATTGATTCCTTATACAACAGATAGTCTTGCTGCAAGCGATGTTACCGTGAGTCCATTTACACTTGTATTTGAAAAAGCTGGTGTCGCTTTCGCTGCTTCTGTTATGAATGCTGTTATTTTAACTGCTGTTCTATCTGCTGGAAACTCTGGAATGTATGCTTCTACTCGTATGCTTTGGGATTTAGCTCGTCAAGGAAAAGCACCGAAGTTTTTAGGAAAACTAAATAAACGTGGTGTACCAGTAAATGCTTTAATCGCTACATCATTAGTTGGTAGCGCAGCATTCTTAGCTTCATTATTCGGAGATGGTATTGTATACGTTTGGTTATTAAACGCATCTGGAATGTCCGGCTTTATTGCTTGGATCGGAATCGCTATTAGTCACTACCGCTTCCGTAAAGCATATATTGCCCAAGGAAAAGACTTAAATGATTTACCGTATAAAGCAAAATGGTTCCCATTTGGTCCAATCTTCGCCTTTACACTTTGCCTAATCGTTATTTTGGGACAAAACTATGGCGCATTTATGGGGGAATCTATCGATTGGAACGGTGTACTCGTTTCCTATATTGGACTTCCACTCTTCCTTATCATTTGGCTTGGTTATAAATTTGTAAAGAAAACTAAAATCGTTCCACTTGATAAATGTGAACTATAATAAATGCATACCAGCAAGCATACTTATGTTTGCTGGTATTTTTCCTCTCTTCCCCTCGCCTTTCTTTTAATGATTTTCATTTACAGGATATACTTATTTCTTGTCAAATAGCGTATTCTAAATAATTTTTAAATCAATAATTCGTTATACCTCTCTTCCCATTTCATATGTTTTATTTAAACATACTTCTTAAAATACAAAAAACTTTTTCCCTCTTAATAAAAGGGGCCTGATGTCAAAACGCGGAAATCGTACGTCTCAAGACCGAAATTCAAAGAAACCTAAAATATAAGAGTCCTAACATATTATATATGACTAGTATGTTAGGCTTTTTTATTTTTGGACCTGAGTTTGCGTAATATTTTTTATCCCGCATTAACGGTCGTTTTGGGTACTTCCCTTAATTCTTTGTAGGTTTAAATTAAAGCTCGATCAAAAACGTGTATTAGAAATATAGAATTTTTCTTATTGAATTAACAGCGGATAGGTGTCTGCAAATACATTATATCAATCAGAAGTTGCTTACAAAGAAATATGTGATTCTAAAATTGTTGCGGAACTAGCCATTGTATACCGAAAGACGAATATAAACCCAGAGTTACAAGAGTTTTTGAAAATAGCGAAAGGTAAGGTGATGAACACATTTACAAAATGACAAAGCTGTAAGAATACACGAATGTATGTAAGAAAGTTCGATGTTTTCCTTTTTCTTTTTTTATTATAGTGAAAAAGAAGAAATAAGAAGGAGATATCATACTCATGGTGATACCTATTTTTATGAAAGTAAAAAAGTATGGGAGAGGAAGGAAGATGACGTTTTCTCAGCTCGCATTTAAAAACGTTAGTCGAAATATACGTACGTATGCCGCTTATTTTTTTAAGTGAAAACGTCATGTTAGAGGAAGAAACAGTACATTCACATAGTTAAGAAATAATTAAGAAGTAGTTAAGTCCCATTTAAACCTCTTTTCCTATAATAAAATTATAAGCGTACAAGAAGGTTGGTATGTTTAGATGGATACAATAATCAAAACTATTCATGTAATGAAGGGATAGAGCAATTGGTTAAACACCTTACTATAAAGGAGGGATTTGAAAATGTCTTTTTCTCAATTCAATATTGATATTTTTCGAGCAATTAATGATTTAGGTAAACAATATTCATTCCTAAACTCAGCCATGGTATTTTTGGCAGAATATATGGTATATATTTTTGGTTTAATTATTATAGCTTATTGGTTTACCGGGGTCAGAAAAAGTAGGATGATGGTTATTCAAGCGATGGTTGCTTTTGTGATTGCTGAGGTGATTGGAAAAATAGCAGGGAAATTTCATTTGAATTATCAACCGTTTGCAGTATTGCCTAATGTTAATAAACTTGTCGACCATGCTGTAGATAATTCATTCCCTAGTGACCATACGATTCTCTTTTTTTCGATTTGTTTTTCGTTTTGGCTTGTTCGTAAAAAGACTGGATGGTTATGGCTTATCCTTGCATTTTGTGTAGCGATTTCTCGTATTTGGGTAGGAGTTCATTATCCTTTTGATGTTGCAATAGGGTCTTTAATAGGATGTGTTTCAGCGTTATTTTCGTATTGGTTAGTACCAAAATCTTCTTTTATCAAACAATTTCTTACTCTATATGAAAGAATAGAGAAACATGTTTTGCCATCAAAAAACAAATCAAAGGAATTTTGAGTATACAAGTATAAAAGTTAGCGTGAAAAAAACAGATGCTAACGACCTATATATGGAGTGTATTCATGTTGCAGCTATTGCTGAACAAATTAAAGAGCAACAACGAATGAAGAAGGCTTCTTCATTTTGTGTGTTTGTGGATGTGATAAGCGCCCTAGTTTTAGGCAGTGTTGCGGTTCTCTTTCGTTACTTTTTTTCGGCACTCTACAGCTAGATGATATTACTGACACGTACAAGTTATCAACAATCTTTATGTTGAAAGAATCTTAGCATACGCTAAGGTATCTTTTGAGAGATAACCCCCTGATTTCCTTACGATAAGCAGGAAATCAGGGCATTTTTATATCCTAATGAATGAGGGGGTGCTGACAGCAGCAAGGTTGTATGCACCTAGAAAATTAATATGCTCCCAGCCATTGTGATATGAGGAGGCAACTCTTCTCGGTATTCACCAATCTTCTTCATATGTTCAATAGCTTGAGGCAGATACACAGTATTCTAGATGCTGATTACATAGATTATTTTTAATACGCTGGCACGCTGCAACTGGCCTTGTATTGTTCGTTCTCGAAATTCACCTTGTTTTCCGCACGTGCGAATGCATTCGTAACTTCTCCTCCATTTAATCTCCTTTGAATTCATCGGCGTAAGATTTCGCTAGAAAGATAGATGAGATATTCTACTGTTTTCACTTCGTCTATTAATTTTGCTTTTGAAAAAGGAGTGCGTGAATTTTTTACATTCTCTTTGCAAAGTCACCAATCTTAAGCTGAAATACATAATCGAAATGATGTTCTTGCCCCGTTAATTCCTCGTTTACTAAAATGGTTGTTGCTCCTACTTCTCTCTTTGCAATTTGCGGAAATGATGCAACTGGTTGTACTTTTAAGGACGTTCCCATAACTAATAATACATCCGTTTCATATAAACGTTGAAGTGCATTTTGATATTGTGGCAGTGTATCGCCATATAAAACAACATCTGGATTTAAAATAAAATTACACATTTCACAGCGCGGTACTTCATGATGAATCATATATTGTAAATCGTATTTCGTTTTACATTTCGGACAATGCGCTGTTTGCAATGTTCCATGTAAATCGATTACATGTTTACTACCACCTAATTGGTGTAAGCCATCAATATTTTGTGTTAATATAGTCACATCTTTTCCTTCTTCTTCTAACTTTGCTAAAAATATATGTCCACGATTCGGCTTATATTGATGAAATGTACGAATTTGAAAAATCTCTTTATAATGTTTCCAAAATTCTTTCGGATCGCGATTATAATATCCCCTCGATAAATACATTTCTACTTTTGCATCCGCATATAATCCATTTGCTGAGCGAAAATCAGGTATTCCACTTTCTGTACTTGCACCTGCGCCAGTTAATACCGTTATTTTCTTTGCATTTTCTAGAATGGAGCGAACTTCTTCGTATTGTTGCATAACTCTCACCTCTATGTAGATTTCTTTCTACATTATACCAGTTATCATTGTCTTAATGTGTAGTTCCCCCGCACTCTACAATATCTTTTTCCACTTGTAATGCAACTTCAATTAATAATTGGATACCCGCTATAATCGTAGAAAGCGACATGCTTGGCTGATTAGCATGAAGACTAGCTTGCTCAGGAAGAAATGGAATATGTACAAAGCCACCGCGCGTACTTTTATTCTTTATCGCTAATCGATGCATCAGTCCATAGAAAAGGTGGTTACAAACAAAAGTACCAGCAGTTTGTGATACAGAAGCTGGTATTCCTTCCTCCCGAAGTTTCTTTACAATCGCCTTTATAGGAAGTGTCGACCAATATGCAACAGGCCCATCTTCTATAATTGGAACATCGATTGGTTGATAATTCTCATTATCTGGAATCCTTGCATCATCGACATTAATTGCAACACGCTCTACTGTTATATCAGCCCTTCCTCCAGCTTGTCCAATGCAAATGATTAGTTCTGGATTAAACTCATCTATATATGACTCTAGCTGTTCGATTGACTTATGAAATACTGTTGGAATCTGTTTGCTAATTACCTTATATCCATTTCCTTCTTTTTCATGTAATGCTTTGGCTACTTCCCACGCAGGATTGATTTTTTCTCCTCCAAAAGGGTCAAACCCTGTTAACAATACCGTTTTCATCTACAACACTCCCTATTAAAAGTGATATACAAGTCCGTACATAATTAACATATTGATTACAAAAATAGTAATAGCAATCGGTGCTTGTGCCTTAATGACTGCATTTTTATCTTTTAACTCTAATAACATTGCTGGGACAATATTAAAGTTGGCTGCCATTGGCGTTAACAATGTTCCACAATATCCTGCAAACATACCAAGTGCTGCCATAATAGCCGGATTACCGCCATGCATTTGAACGATTAAAGGCAGCCCTATTCCACCTGTAATTACAGCAAAAGCAGCAAAGGCATTTCCCATTACAACTGTAAATAACATCATCCCTAAACAATACGCCATCACAGCAATAAATGGATATTCTGTCGGCAACACTTGACCAACTAAATCAGAAACAACTTGTCCAACACCTGACTTTGAAAAAATCCCACCAAGCGCCGCTAACATTTGTGGCAAAATCACAGCCCAGCCGACAGCTTGTAATAGTCTACTTCCTTCTTGTACAGGCGCCGTCATTTTCGCCTTTGTAATTCCCATTGCCATAGCGAAAGCAAGCAATGCTCCTAATGCTAATGCAATTAATGTTACTTTTTCAGGGTCTACTAAAGACACATTTCCAAATTTCATTTTACCTAATGTCAATGTACCAACGATTGTAAAAATCGGGATTAAAATTGCTGGTAGAAAGATTTTATTTTTAAGTTTTTCTGCCTGTTTTACACGTTCTTCAGTAGGAGCTTCTTTCTCATTTGATTTCGTTACTTTATTGATAGATGCTAAAATAACCATCACTAACACCATACAACCAATGTAAAAAGGAGCGATTATTTTTCCAAATAGAAATGTAATAGAAAATAATGCCCAAAATAAACTAGAGCCAATCCGATTTGGATGCTGTTTATCAAATGCCACGCGAATAGCTATAAAAGCTACAATAAATCCTAACAAATAATAAATTGTATCTAGCGTAATAAGGCTCACTCTACATTACCTCCTTACTTGGTTGTTTTTCTTTTTTCATAACAACTGCAATTTGTTTATCAAACTGTCTAAATCGAACCCAACTGACAAAAAAGGCTGAAAGAGCCGTCGGAATTCCCCATAGTGCCATATCCCAAACACCTACATGCATTCCTACAGAGTCAAAAAAACCTTTCATTAATAAAATAGCACCCGTTGCGATGAAAATATCTTCCCCAAAAAACCATGCTGTATTTTCCGCTGCCGCCGCATTCGCTTTAATTTTCTCTTTCAATGTTTCAGGAAGCTTTCCATATCGTCCTTGCGCAGCCCCTTCTGCCATCGGTGCAACTAAGGGTCTTACTGTTTGTGCATGCCCACCAATATTAAGACCTACTGCCGCTGAAGCTTCCCGAATGGTAAAATAGGACATAAGTACTCTCCCAGTTGTAGCTCCTTTCGATTTCGTAATCAATGCTTCTGCTCGTTCCTTTAACCCATATCGCTCTAATATACCGATCACCGGAAGAGTCAACAAAATAGGCATAGACATATATCTGTTCTCTATAAAAAATGTTCCAAACATGCTTATAACCTCATAAAAACTCATCCCCGACACCATACCTGTTACAACTCCTGCTACCATAACAACTAGCAATGTATTTAAGCGAAATAAAAATCCTACAGCAACAAGCAATATCCCTATTAACTTCACCATCTCTATCATCTCCTTGTATTATTTAGGTGCACAAACAAAAATACCATTTAGCCTAAATGTTCTGTATATTCTCTCCGCAAATTGCACAGCTTTCTCACCATCACCATGCAAACAAATCGTTTGTGGATGCATCGTAATAACCGTTCCATCCATAGCCTTTATCTTACCTTCTTGTACCATCTGTAACACTTGATGGATTGCCGTCTCTTCATTTTTAATAAGCGCATACTTCTCGGTACGGCTCGTTAATGTCCCATCGGGTTGATAGGTACGATCGGCAAAAGCTTCTTGTACAAGACGTAATTCGTATTTTTTTACAGCTTGTATAAATGCGCTATTGGCTAAGCCATACAAATATAACTTTGGATTTATATCATGAATGGCTCTTGCAATTGCTTCTGCAATTTCTAAGTTAGTAGCAGCCATATTATAGAGCGCGCCATGTGGTTTTACATGATGCATCTTTCCTCCCGCCGCTCTTACAAATCCATCTAACGCCCCTATTTGATATACAACATAGTTATATACTTCATCTGGTGACACTCCTATTATCCTTCTACCGAATCCAATTAAATCCGGAAAACCAGGGTGAGCACCTATCTCCACATCATGTTGCAATGCTTTTTCAACTGTTTGTCGCATAATAGATGGATCACCTGCATGAAAACCACATGCGATATTTACAGATGAAACAAACGGAAGAATGGCATCATCATTTCCAATTTGATATGCTCCAAATCCTTCTCCTAAATCACAATTTAAATCAATAGAAATCATTCCTCTCTTCCTCTCCTATTCTTGTAGATTGATAAATTTTTGTAATAGCCTTACATTTCTTTCTTGCTCTATGTAAAGCGCCGCTGCTTCTTCCATGGAAGTTTGGACAAATGTAACATAATCACTTGGCTTTAATTGTGCTAAAATAGGCAAGTCAACGGAAATAACATTTCCGATTCGCGGGTATCCACCCGTCGTTTGTCTATCAGCCATTAAAATAATAGGTTGTCCACCTGGTGGCACTTGAACCGTTCCAAATGTTACAGCGCTCGATAAAACCTCATAATCTTCTATTCTCTTTAAATGCTCACCTTTCAAACGATACCCCATGCGATCAGCATAATGAGATACCTTATATTCCTTTGTAAAAAAGGAGGCCTGGCTTTCTTTACTAAATTCATTCCATTCAAAATCAGTTATAATGCGAATGACTGGATAACGACTATATTTTGGTAGTATATGTCTACATACTCCCCATTGCGTATATATTCTTTTTTCATCTAACAATTTCTCTATCATACAAGTTGCAACAGAGGAAGGGATTCCAATTTGTAACTGATCCCCTTTCTTTAGCGCTCTTCCTTCGATTCCTCCTATAGAAGCACGCACATATGTACTTTTACTTCCCATACTGCATGCTACATCAATTCCACCTGCAAATGCAACATATGTTCTACACCCAAATTCCCCCCTCCTAAAGCAAAGCATACTTCCTTCTTTTGCTACAATCGGCCGCCATAATGGAATAGGCTCCCCATTTAATACAGCCCCTATATCCGCTCCCCCAGTTGCAAGTAACGTTGTCTTTTTAATAAGCAGTTTTGGACCCATCATTGTAATTTCTAATCCTGCTTCATTCTCTTTATTCCCCACTAATATATTTGCAATTCGCAATGCCATCCGATCCATGGCACCGCCAACAGGAACACCATATTGTTGATAATGATATCTCCCTATATCTTGAACAGTTGTAAACATTCCAGCATGTAAAACCTCTACATTCATGTCTAATCTCCCTCTAAAGCTACATACTCTTCTTCTGTTATTGGGATAAATCGTAAATACATTCCACTTTGTACATATGTAGGCGGATTTTCATGTGGCTGAAATAAAGAAATAGGTGTTCGGCCAATAATATGCCAACCTCCTGGTGTTTCTAATGGATAGATGCCTGTTTGACTTCCGCCGATTCCGACCGAACCTGGTGCGATTTGTAAACATGGTGTTTCTTTTCTTGGTGTTTCTAGCTCGCTCGGTAACCCGCCCAAATATGGGAACCCCGGCGTAAAGCCTAGCATATAAACAAAATAAGTTACCTCGCTATGGATGCGGATTACATCCTCTACCTGCAAATTATGATATGCGGCAACATCTTCTAAATCCGGACCATATTGTCCACCGTAACAAACAGGTATGAAAATAGAATCCTCTACTTTTCTTATCGTCTTCTCACAACTTAAGAACAAATCACGGATATAATTACATATGTAGTCATATGGCATTGCATTGCTTTCATTATGTTTCCAAACTGTATACAAATCATAATAAACCGCTAAAGATGTAAAAGATGGTACACACTCAATCATTCCTATAAATGGCTTTTTGTTTAATAATTGAAATAACTTTTGCACTTTCTTATATACTTCTATACGAATTCTTTCTCCAAATGTCACAACTACTGCTTGATCTCCCAATGCTGAAAATTTCATCATGCCCCTTCTTTCTCTTCCCTCCAGCCAAGTTCTTTTGAAATATTTTGTGCGGTTTCTTGTATTTCTGTAATAAACTTCGGAATCGTTGTTTCGTTATACTCGATTGCTAATCCTGAGATACTAATTCCTGCCACTACTTCCCCATCAGCTGCCAATATTGGTGCTGCAATAGCCGCGGTATGATTTTCCAATTCAGAATAGCTTATTGTATACCCCTTATTCTTTGCAGCACGCAGCACTTCTAACAATCGCTCTTTATGAACGATTGTTCCATCTGCAAATCGTTCTAAATTCGTTTCCTCTATATATTTCTTTTGCTCTTCTTCTGAAAAATAAGACAATAAAATGCGTGGACATGCTCCAGCATATAAAGGTGCTCGTTTCCCGATTTCTGTATAGACTCGAACAGGCTTATCTCCATCTATCTTTTCAATATAAATCGCTTCATTGCCATCTTGAATAATTAAATTAACAGCTTGTCCAAGACGATTCCTTAGTCGTTTCATATGCGGTTTGGCAATATTTCGTACAGATAATCGCTTTGACACAAGTTGTCCAAAACGTAAAAATATAAAACCGAGCCGATAGCTTCCTCTCACTGTTTTCTGTAAAAATTCCATTTCTTCAAGCGATCCAATTAAACGATGCACCGTTGTCTTTGGCATTCCTGCAAGCTGAACCATCTCCGTTAATGTTAACTCTTCATGTTCATAAAATAATGCTAAAATATCCATGGTTTTTATCGCTGTTTTGTTTATACTCATCTTAACTCCCCTAAGTTCTGAAAAATGGAACTACAATCCCATCTTTCGAAATAAACGTATAATTTGAAATTATAAAACATTCTTTCAATTTATACAATATTTCTTGAAATTTCACAAAGATTACTCTCTGAATCTATTTCAGTAAAGCAAACAAAAAGCAGAAGTCAAAGACTCCTGCTTTTTTATAATGCTCTTATATGTTGCACTGGCCAAAAGACCGCTTCGCCTTTTCCGACAATTTCATCCTCCGAAATAAATCCAAACATACGACCATCTTTTGAAACTTTACGGTTATCCCCTAATACAAAAACTTGTCCTTTCGGCACTTTCGTTTTTCCTGTAATTTGTTCTAATGTAAAGTCAGGTGTTAATATTCCATTTGCTTTCTTTTTATACTTTGCCAAATATGGTTCATCAACTGGTTTTCCATTTACATATAAAACATCATTTTTATATTCAATTGTATCACCAGGTAAGCCAATTACTCGTTTCACTAAATCATAACCTTCTTTTCCATGGAAAATAACAATATCAAAACGCTCTAATCCTTTTATATTGTATCCAATTTTATTCACTAGAACACGTTCATTATTTTCTAAAGTTGGCATCATCGATTCACCTTGTACAAGTGAAGGAATAAATAAAACTTCTCGAATAATAAAAACAAGTCCTAATGTAATTGCTATTGTTTTAATCCATGAAATCAATTCTTTTTTTGTATCTTTCTTCTTATCTTTTTCCATTTTCTCGCTACTCTCCTATCATTATACTATTACATTTAATAGACTTCGAATTGCATTTTGATCAATTTCAGCAAAACAAGATTTTCCTTCGCGAGCAGCAGTACCTACGTGCACTTGCTTAATTCCTGTATCATGTAGCAATTTCTCGATATTTTCTCGCGTCACACCGCTACCAATAATTAGCTCGATCTCTTCCTCACTTGCTTTTTTCATTTCAGCAAGAACAGGAATATTTTCTACAATATATCCAGTACCACCAGAAGTTAAAATATGCGTAACTTTATCGAACTTTCGCAATATTTCTACCGCTCCTACTAGATCCTCTACCTCATCGATAGCACGGTGAAACGTTACATTTACTCCATCCACCACAGACAATAAGTCCGCTAGTTTCTCTTCGTCAATCTTGTTTTCTTCCGTTAGTACACCGAGTACAACCCCTGCTACCCCAAGGCTTTGTGCAATTTGAATATCTTCTTTCATTAATTCAATTTCTTCTTGTGTATATATAAATGATTTTGCATGAGGACGAATCATAACGTGAATAGGTATATTTACTGCCTCCACCGCCGCTTTTATCAATGCATAACTAGGCGTCAATCCACCTTCCGTATATGCTGCAATCAGTTCTATTCGATTTCCGCCAGCTTTTTCAATTCGTTTCACATCTTCTAGACAAGTTGCAATGACTTCCAGCATGAACATACCTCGTTTCGTACTTTTTCATTCCTATTATACAGGAGTACTATGCAGAAACATAGCTTTCTCTAATAAAACATCAAAATGATATTGCAAAAGAAAGATTTTTAAATCCTTATAATCAAAAAGGATGAATAATCGTAGCATATTAAACTAACTTCTTCCCACTACCTTTATGATACCATCATCCCTCATGTAAAAGTGCACTCTTAATAAAAGATAGCATCTAAAAAGGACAAATGTATTCCCCTTTTTAGATGCCTATTTTTCTCTTATCCTATTGAGTGAAAAGCAGAATTAGCCATCAATGAGATTGTCACATCATCCATTGGTGGATTGTGTAATCCTGCCCTCACATTTAAATAATAACGGTGTAATGGATTTTTTTCTGATAAACTTTTCGCACCAACAATGCGCATCGCTTTATCAACAACGGAAATTGCTGCATTCGTTGCAATATATTTCGCCGCTGCTAATTCTGCTTGTAAGGACTGCTTATCATCAACTTCATCATACTTTTTTGCTATTTGATATAGAAACATACGAGCTTGCATCAATTCAAGTTCTAACTCTCCTACTAATCTTCTAATATTGGGCAGTGAGCTGATTGGATGCTTTAAACTATTCGGTTGATACGATTCAGCAAACCGGAGCGCATAGTTCCGAGCAGCTTGTGCAATTCCTAAATAACATGCCGGTATATGAAGTAACCATCCCACTCCTTTTGGTTTTGATTGCGATCCTTTTATATCCGTAAAATATTTATCAGAAATTTCTACATTTCGCAATACGAGATCATGACTCGCTGTTCCCCGCATCGCAACACTATCCCATGTTTCTTCAATGGAAACACCTTTTTGTGCTCTTGGAACGACAAACTCTCCAATCTCCTCCCGTCCTTCAATACTTGCAGAAATAATGAAATAATCAAGCATTGGCGCCATCGTTGTAAATGTCTTTCTTCCGTTTATAATCCACTTTTCACCCTTTTTCACCGCTAACGTTTCTGGTCGCCCGCCACGTGTCGGGCTTCCTGTCTTTCGTTCTGTCGCGGCTCGATTAAAAAGGGCACCTTTCTTCACTTCCTCACAAAACCATGCGAACATATCCGGCTTCCAAGATTGATTTTCCGTAAGTTCTTTCACGATACCAAGATGCCATCCAATTGATAAAGCAGTCGCTCCATCTCCTTCTGCAATTTTCTCTTGATATAAAACAAAATCATAGAGCGAAATCTCTTGTCCCCCGCAGTCTTTCGGAAGCGTTAAAGTTGTATAACCGATATCTTTTAACTCGTTTATATTCTCAAACGGAAAAGAGCCTAATTCACGAAGTTCACACTCCCTTTCCTGAAACTTTGGAAGAAACTTCTGTATCTTTTCAATCCATAAAGATTGTTCTTCTGTTTCTACAAATGAAATTGTCATCTTACTATCCCCTTTATTTCGAGTTATTGAAACGAAAATTTCTATTCGTTGGCGAAAGTATACTCTTTCTTCTTTTTCTTATATGTAAATAATCAAAAAATCGTTTCTCTTTCTACCGTATACTATTCATAAAGTGAAACTTTAATCAGTGGGGGTTTTCTTCATCCCCCACTGATTATGAGCCCTCACCAATCGGGCTGCCCTAAAATAGCGGGATAAAAGTTCCATACTGTCATTCTCTCAACTACTATATGAAATCCCACAATCATTGTTACATTATTCCGATAAAAATACAATGTTTTAAAGCGATAAGAAAACTTCCCATCAAAAGATAGGAAATTCTCTCATACTACTCTCCTTTTAATGCACGTATCGGTAAAGAAGTCATGTAACCAATATAGGAGCATAATTCTTTAAAAAAGAAAGGAATCTCTGTATCTAGCGACTTATATGCTGACGTAGGTGTCGGGGACGCGTATGCATCCATCCCTATATGCTTGGCAATTTGCATCGCTCGCTTCATATGAAGAGGGTCACTTACAATCGTGTATGTTTGCAATCCATGCTCCATACCAACCTGTTTTGCATTTTTTAAATTATCTTCTGTAAAACGTGACTTTGTTTCAATTAAAATATCTTCGTCTTTTACATTACGTTTCAATGCGTACGCTTTCGCAGTACGAGCTTCTTCCAGTTCCGCTTCAAATTTTGTTCCACCTGTAAAAATAATTTTTTTAATATTACCGTTCTGATACAAGGAGATCGCATGGTTAATTCGTTCACGAAATACAGGAGATGGTTTTCCGTTCCAAGCAGCTGCTCCAAGTACAACAGCAGCATCTGTATCCACCTTATCTGTTTTAAATCGATAGCTCCAAATATCGTAAGCTGCATAACTTACAAAGAGAATCATAGAGCTAATCATAAGCAAGAATACTTGTAACACTCTTCTTTTTTTACTTTTCTTCTTTTGTTCCATTTGTACTAGCCTCCGCGCATCATCCATACTTCTAAAAAATATATGTAAATTATTTCATTTGAATTTATTTGAAAGAAGGCACTTTTTAGCCTATGTGCAGTAAAGGGTTTTCATTCAAATAGAGGATTGTTTATTCATTCTTATTTATGGAGCATTTTACATATCAAACACTTACAAATTGTATTTCATACTACTCCATTGTAACGAATTTTTCTATAGAAGGGAATGATGAAACAAAAGTATCTAAAAGAAGATACCATTTTGTAAGAAAAAAGGTATACATTCTGCCTTTATGGCGTATATACTTTTGTATCATTATTGATATGCATGTAATTTTTGATGAAGCTGTTCTTTTATAAGCGGCATTCCCTCACAATGATACTATATACAACCGCATCTCTTACATAGCCATTTGATAGCTATCTTTCATTTCATAATATTCCCTCTTTAATAGCACGCTGCGCTTTTGTATTTCGTGCATTTGTCTTAATCTGTACGGCGTAGCCTTTTCAGTTCTTCAAAGGCGTATGCAATAAGAGAAACTTTAATCAATGAAGCTTTCCTTCCTCCTCACTGATAGTTAACTCTTAGCAGTTGGACTTTCCTAAAATAGCGAAAATATGTAAAACTCCCTTCAAATACTTTCAAAAGGCCCACTTTTGGTGAGCCTTTCGTTACAACAATATATAGGCAATTGGCGTAATAATGAGTACAGTTAAAATTGTTCTTTCTACGTATAAAATGATAAGTTCAGAAACCTTTAATGGAATATCTGTAGATAAAATACAAGGAATTGAAGCTGAGAAAAAGAGAATAGAAGATACCGAGACCACTGCGATAACAAATTTCGTGACGAGCGGTGCACTCGTTACGAGCAAAGATGGCAAAAACATTTCAGCGATTCCAACAGAAGCTGATTTCGCCGCCAAATCAGCTTCTGGAACTTGCATCAATAACATAAATGGATAAAATATATAGCTAATCCAATCAAACACTGGTGTATATTTTGCTAATAAGATTCCGATTAATCCAACAGACATAATAGATGGTAAAATTCCCATTGTCATAATGAACCCATCTTTTAAATTGATTGCAATATTTTTCAGTAGACTCGGTGCTGATTTCGAAACTTCCAGCGCATCTTCCCAAGCGCGTGCGAACATCCTTTCCTTATAAATCGGCTCTGGAAATCCTTCTTTTGTAATATATGTATCTGGTTTTGTTCGAAGTGGTGGGATTCTGACTGTGATAGCGGTTACAATAAATGTTACGATAAGCGTGGTCCAAAAATATAAATTCCATATGTACATAATATTTAATGTTTTTGCAATGATGATCATAAATGTGGCAGATACAGTTGAAAAACCAGTTGCGATAATCGCCGCTTCCTTTATCGTATACTTTCCTTCTTTAAAAACACGATTCGTAATGAGAAGAGCGAGCGAATAGCTTCCGACAAAAGAAGCAACCGCATCAATCGCAGAGCGCCCTGGTGTCTTCCATAATGGCCTCATAATTGGTCGGCAAAACGTACCGATGAATTCAAGTAAGCCATATCCTACTAATAGTGCTAAAAATGCCGAACCGATTGGAACAAGTAAACTTACTGATATAACTAACTTCTCATACAAAAATGGGCCTACATCCGGCGCAAAAAACCAAGTTGGTCCGACTTTCAAACAATATAATGCCCCAAATACAACTCCAATCACTTTCAAAAAAGAAAAACAAATATCCACAAATGATGCCTTCCATTTCTTCGTGTAAAAAGGATAAATCGCACCAATTACCATTACACCGAAAGCGTAGTACGGTACAGCTAATGAAGCGGCTGATCGAATCCATGATACAATATGGTCAATCATAATAGATGAAGTACCATTCATTGTTACAGGCACAAAAAACATAAATACTCCCACAAAACTAGCAAAAATAAAACGAACAATAATTCCTTTCCCTACACCAGCTTTTAAGACTTTGTTTTCTAATTCCATTTGCCCCATTTCTCTTACACCTCCTAGTTTTCTAAATATTCTGCATAAACATTTTATATTCCTTTTTTACTGTAATATTTTGAATAACAACTGAAAGGATATAAGAGAATGAATGATAAGAAATACTTTTAAATGAAAAGTTATTTTTTCACCCTTTTTCGATATTTATATCCGTGCTTTTCGTAAAAAACATTTAACTTCGGATGATAAGCAACACAATCCCGCTGTACGTACTCTTTCTCTTTTTCTCATGAATCTACTCGATTCCTTTTGTGCTGATTTCATATTTTACAAAAGAAGAAAGAAGTTTAAAGATGCCTTCAAACTTCTTTCCCGTTCTTTTATTGATTTCTCTTCACTTCTTTAAATTCTTCTTTCACCTGCTCAAGCGTTCCTTCTTCCGTCATTAAACGATATGCTGTATAAGCGAGCGCTTTCGCAGCTGTAATGAGCGCCTTATCTCCCAATTCAGAACGAGCTGCTTCTCTAAACTCATTTGTATGAGCGATTAAATCGTCTGGGCCAATTTTAATATATGGATGGATGGTTGGAACAACTTGACTGACGTTCCCTGCATCTGTTGAGCCAATACCAAATCTTTCTTTTCGATGCACGTTTTCTCCAAGCGATTCTAATTCTTCAGCAACTACTTCATTCAATGTTTTTGTTATAAGCAACTCATCAATTTCATTTTGAAATGGATCTATTTTTACTGTTGTCCCGGTAGCTAATGCCGCTCCTTGTGCAATATTTTTCACCTTTTCCGTCACTTCTGTACATCTTTTCCGCGTTGCTGCACGAATAAAGAAACGAGCCACCGCATAATCTGGAATAATATTTGGAGCCTTTCCTCCTTCTGTAATCACACCGTGAATTTTCACATCCGTAGGTAGCTGCTGGCGAAGTGCATTAATGCCATTGTACAATTGAATGATGGCATCTAATGCATTAATCCCTTCCTCCGGTGAAGCTGCTGCATGCGCTGATTTCCCGTAAAAGTGAAAATCAAGTGGATCTACCGCAAGAGACGGACTTGTTGTTGCTGTTTTCCCACTAGGATGAATCATAAGCGCCGCATCAACATGATGAAATAATCCCGCTTTCACATAGCTAGCTTTTGCACTTCCATTTGGTCCCCCTTCTTCCGCTGGCGTGCCAAACACAACAATCTCACCGCCAATCTCTTCAAGCGTTTCTGATAAAGCAATCGCCGCCGCCACGCTAATTGTTCCAATTAAATTATGACCACAAGCATGACCTAGTCCAGGCAATGCATCATACTCTGCTAAAAAAGCGATGGTAGGCCCTGCTTTTCCTGAACTTTTTCTTGCAATAAATCCTGTTTCATGTCCAGCGATATTGTGTTGCAATTGAAATCCCGCGCTGCCGAGTAGTAAACTTAACGTTCGAGATGCGAAGAATTCTTGATTACCGATTTCAGGATTCGCATGAATAGCATGACTTGTTTGAATATACTTTTCTTTATGTTTTTCAATACTCTCTTGAATGATGTTACGATGTGATGTTACTTTTGTTATTCCCATTTCCTTTACTCCCCCTTTTATTTACACGTAAAAAAGCCTCTTTCCTAAAAGATAGAAAGAGGCTTTCGCATATACATTCAAACTACGCTTCTTTCTTATCTTTCAAGTCTATTACTTGCTGGAATTGGCACAGTATTCATAAAGAATCCGCTGCCGAGGCTTCATAGGGCCAGTCCCTCCACCTCTCGAGATAAGAATTTTCACAAAATTATATTAAATTATTTTTATTCTATTGTTATTCCGAGTAAATGTCAAGGAATTCCTATCTGATTTTACCGAATATCTAAAAATCCTGTTAATACACCAATTGTTTCTGGTGCTTCCAGTCTTGCACATATATACGGAAATTCCGGACTCCCTTCAAACATCATTTGCGATGTTAACGGAGCTCCTGCCCAAAAGATTTCATCATCAATGACTAAAAACGGGAACGATTTATTTTGTCTTTGTACTCTTACATTTTTTAGCGGAATAGAACCATCACTATAAATCGTTACTTGTGCATTCGTACGCATTAACGCTTGCCATACTCTCTTATCAATTTTCCTTGTACTTGGCAACGATAAAACAATTTTTCGTTTTGCCGTCAAAATATCTTTTAGTACCCCTTTTGGTTCCTCTAGATTCATTTCCATAAACCAACGTAAGCGCTTCGTAATTTTCCGCTCCCATATTTGACGTGATGTTGTGCGATCATACACATTTCCGTGGCGCTCTATATGAGCGGTTAACTGTGATAATGCTTGTTTTCTTGAAAGATTTTTACGCATATATTGACAATCTGACAGCTGAATGAACTTCCCTCTCGCCCTTGTTACGGCCACATTCACAAGGCGATGATTTTTGTGATCAAAAAATAGCACACCAGGGCGCTCTTGCGGGTAACTATCAACCGTATCAAATATTATCATATCCCTTTCAGAACCTTGAAATTTATGAACCGTTGCTGCTAAAACTGGTACATTCCGATATTTCGTTTTTTGCAACATCTCTCTTATACCTGTTGATAAAAAGCGAGATTGCGCTCGGTACGGCGTCACAACACCAATTGATTGAACACCATCTAATACTCCAATTAAAATCATTTGTATCGCCACTAAGCCAGACATCATATTAAAACGCGATCCGGAAGCAGCATCTTTTAAAGAATAAGCCCCCATTAGGCTCGTATCAAATAAAACAGTTGCCTCGTTTGCGAACGGTTGTAACTTTGCTAGTTCTTTACGCTTTGAAACAGACGGATGATCATAGACTCTATTTTTATATATAAATGAATTTGTAAATTTCGCGATATCCGCATGCATCCGTCTTTGTTCCTGCAACATATATACATTCGGATGCGCTTCAGATTGATTGACAGATTCTACAATTCCCACATGATAAAATATATCTTCACAAAGCCATTTTCGAACAAGTTCATGGTTCGCCATTGCGATTGGCGGCAACTGCAAGAAATCTCCGCAGATGACAATTCGTTTTCCAAGTGCAGCTGCTAAAGCAATTTGCGGAACATACGCCATACTGACTTCATCTACTATAACTAGATCAAATGTACGTTCATAAATCAGCGCATCAATTGCGCATTTTGATAATGTTGCACCAATTACTTGTGCATTTTCAATATACTCTCTTTCTACTTCTTTCATTTTCGCTCTCTGTTTTCGAAGATCACTTTCAATTTCTTGCATGCGTTTCTTATCAGAAGCAGTCGCTTTATAAGATAGTATTTTTTCGCGCAAATCTTGGCGCATCTCTTCTAAATAAAGTCTTTCTTCCCCCCATGAACCATTTGTCGTTTCTACAAGTCTTGAAGCAAGTAATGTCTCGTGATTACGTATATGTTCATGTTGGCTAAAACCATAACGAACAATTTCTCCTGGCGTCCATTTATTTTTCTTCTCAATTTGCTTCGTAACTTCACTCATTAACACGTCCACTGCCGCATTACTATGCGCTAATACAAGAACCGATTTTCCTTTTTGATAATGAGCAGAAATAATCCGTGATAAATTATACGACTTTCCTGTTCCAGGTGGTCCCCAAACGTATGTTGTCGCATTGTAAAACGCTCGATACGCTAATTCATTTTTCGGATTTTTCATTTTTTCAATATGCTTCGGCGTGTTCGTTCCATCTAATAAACGTCTTATACGTTGACGCTTCTGCTTTTCTTTTCTCGCTTCTTTTAATCGCTCCTGAAGTTGTTCTAACAGTTGCCACGGTTCACTGTATAAAACAGCTTCTCTAATTTCACCTTGAATATAATCATTTAATTTCAATTCTATTTCTAACCCATGTGCTGATAATACTTCCCCGGTCGCTTCCTCGCCGTCGAACTCAATTCGAATAGGTGAACCTTCAGGTAAGCTGACCTCCGAAATAAGCTGAAATACGTAAACTGTATTTTCATAATCTGTATATAAAAAACGACCATTTATGATAGAAATATTACTTCCACCTATCGTTTTCCAATGTTTAATTTCATAAGCTAACGCTTGATGCCACTCTTTCATCGTTTCCGTTAATGAAGGAGTTTGCTGAGTTGTATTCATAAAATCGTCTCCTTCCTTCTCTCCAAACATACTTTCTCACTATATCATATATCACACTAATATTTGTAAGATTTATATCTTGCTTATTTTCTTAACATTCCATATTATGATATATATAAAATTTTCAGAAAGAAGGATTCTATATGCCAGTAAGAAGAATTGAACACGTAGGTCTTATGGTTGCAAACTTAGAAACTTCGATTTCCTTTTACAAAGAAGTAGTTGGATTACAACTGCTGAAACGTATGGGACATCCCGATCCCAATCTAAAACTTGCTTTTTTAGGTGCAGAAGAATCAAAAGAAACAATATTAGAACTTATTGAAGGCTATAACGCTTCTCTTCCAACAGAAGGAAAAGTACATCACATTTGCTTTAAAGTAGATTCCTTAGAAGATGAAATTCAAAGGCTAAAACATTTACAAGTAACTTTTTTATTAGGAGAAGAAATTGAAACATTGCCAGACGGAACACGTTACATATTCTTCGCTGGTCCTGATGGAGAATGGATTGAATTTTTTGAGACGGAGCGATAGTAATTAAAAGAAACCAAAAAATCAAGTTTTAGTAATGTTTCGGTTTCACTATTATTATCGTATACTACCCTTTTTCATTTTACTTAATCTTGTCATTGCATCTGAAAACACTTAAAATCATGTACATAAAAAAAGGAAGCATGGAAATTTCCGATGCCTCCTTTTTATCTACTTATACAAAAAGAGAAGTATTCGCATACAAAGCTGGTGAACCACCTGAATGTACGAATAAAATGTTGTCTTCTTTTTTAAACTTCCCTTTTTGAATGAAGTCGATTAGTCCTGCTACTGCTTTACCCTACACACAAGTTTGTCCAAAGTGGTCTAAGATTTATTCACCCATTCTTTGGAATATTGGTATAAAAATAAATCTATCAGCCTCTTTCAAATCAATACACTCTCTACGCTAGAATTAGAGTACTTTTACTATGTTTAATCTAAATACATTACAGAAAAATAAAAAGAACAAAGTAACTTCTGTAAACCCTTTCTTTATAAATTGTTACATGAATAAGTGTTTTTTAATTCGTGTTTGCTCTATTTTTTCCATGTATATAATTAAGAAGATGAACATAATCATTTTCTTGTCCAATATCAAATCGCTTCCCATCGATAATTTTCCCATATACTTTTTGGATAGCAATTAAAGAATGAATTGCATCGGTTAGTTGATACTCACCTCCGACACCAGGCTGCACATTTTGTAACAAAGAAAAAATATCAGGTGTAAAAACATACCTTCCAATAACCGCCATATTAGATGGGGGATTTATTTTTGGTTTTTCAACAATATTTGTAATGTCCATATACCCCTCTTTTATCATATCGCCTTTCACAACCCCATACTTATCTAAAAATTCATTTGGTACTGTGTGGACGCCGATTACACTACTTTTTGTCTCTTTATATATCTTAATTAATTGATTTAAAGCAGTACCTTTATCCGAAATGATAATATCATCTGGCAAAAGTACAGCAAAAGGTTCATTACCAATGAATGCTTCACCTAATTTTATCGCTTCACCAAGGCCTCTCGCGTACGGCTGTCTCGTATATAGTATTTGAATGTCAGGAATCACAAAACTCTTTAATAAATAAGATTTTTGTTCTCTTTCTAAGAAAGCTTCTAACTCTAATGAATGATCAAAGTAATCAACTATTAAATTTTTTCTTTTTGAAACCACAATTAATATTTGCTCAATCCCTGATTTTACAGCCTCTTCTACAATATAATGAATCGCAGGTTTATTCCCTATTGGAAACATTTCTTTCGGGACTACTTTGGTAATTGGAAGACTTCTCGTACCATAACCTGCAGCTGGAATGATTGCTTTTTTAATCACTATCCTCTCTCCTTCTGCATATTTATCATATTATATTCAATATTCCTCTTACCTGCTCATCACAAAATTTAAAAAGGCTTTTACCCCTTACTTTTTCACTTGTACAAATAGGGCCTCCTTATATGTCACCAATTATACTTCTCCATCAATATACTATACTAACGGGTACTCATTTTAGAAAGGTGGACATCATATGAATATATGCATTATAGGATCTGGTTATGTGGGGCTAACATCAGCAGCAGTACTAGCTGATTTAGGACACCATGTTATTTGTGTAGATAAGGATCAAAATAAAATTCGTTCTCTTCAAAAAGGAGAGTGTCCCATTTACGAGCCAGATTTAAAAGAACTTATTCACAAAAATCGTAATCGTTTAAAATACTGTCATGAGATTGATCAAGCTATTAAACTCTCCTCAGTTATTATCATCACCGTAGGAACTCCTTCAACATCAAATGGAAAAACAGATTTAACATATTTCTACTCTGTTATTGATTCGTTAGTTCCGGCTATAACATCATATAAAACAATTATTACGAAAAGTACAGTTCCACCAGGCACAAATCAATATTTATATGAAACACTCATTAAAAAAGGTGTTTCACCATCCCTTTTTAATGTTGTTTCTAATCCTGAGTTCCTTCGCGAAGGCTCTGCTGTACATGACATGTTCTTTCCGGATAGAACAATTATAGGGGTTCAAAAAAATGATAAAAAATCATTTGAGATCATGAAAAAAATATATAAAAATATTCATGCTCCGTTCTTTTGGACTGGTTTAGATGAAGCAGAAATGATTAAATATGCAGCAAATGCTTTTTTAGCTACAAAAATATCTTTTATAAATGAGATTGCTCGAATTTGTGACGTATACCACATTGATGTTGTTGAAGTAGCGAAAGGGATTGGCTATGATTTTCGAATTAATCCTCATTTTCTGCAAGCTGGACTGGGGTATGGTGGATCATGCTTTCCAAAAGACTTGCAATCACTTATCTATACAGCAACTGATAGGCAAGTCACTGTCCCTATTTTACAAGCAGTCCAATCTATTAATTCTACACAAGTAGATCTCTATATTGAAAAAATCAAAAACTGTATAGAACAATCTGCAAAAAAAATAACTATTTTAGGGATTTCCTTTAAGCCACATACGGACGATATTCGCAATTCACTTGCAATAACACTTCTCGAAAAATTAGTGCCTCTTGGCTACGATCTTCACACTTATGATCCAAAAGCCGTTCTTCCTATCCATTTAAATAAGTACGTTACCCAACATGAGCAATTAGAACCCTCTATTATAAACTCTGATTGTGTTGTTATTGCCACGGAATGGGACGAATTTAAATCACTGAATTGGAAACAAGTGAAACAAGCGATGAAAGGAGACCTAATTGTTGATGGACGAAACTGCCTTACTAAAGAGGAAATAGAGAAATCCAGATTACGCTATGTAGGAGTTGGTCGCTCATGAAAATACTTGTTACTGGAGCAGCTGGTTTCATCGGTTCTCATTTATGTGAAGAATTACTAAAAGATAAATCCTATTCCGTAATCGGAATAGATCATTTTATTGGCCCTACTCCGATGCAATTAAAGATCAATAATATCCGTTCTCTCATAACAAACTCACGTTTTGAATTTATACAAGAAAATATTTTAAGTGCAAACTTATCAAAAATTTTAAAAGATGTCAGTGCCGTATATCATTTAGCTGCTATTCCTGGGGTCAGAACAAGTTGGGGGAAAGATTTCCATCCCTACGTTACGAATAATATACTCGCTACGCAACGTTTACTTGAAGCATGTAAAAACAAAGACTTAGATAAATTTATTTATATATCAACATCTTCTGTTTATGGTGAAAAATCTGGTGCAGTTTCTGAAGATTTATTACCGATTCCACTTTCTCCGTATGGTGTGACCAAATTAAGCGGAGAACACTTGTGTCATATTTATCATACAAATTTTCATATACCAACTATTATTTTACGATACTTCACAGTATATGGTCCAAAACAACGTACAGATATGGCATTTCATAGATTTATAAAACAACTAATAGAAAATAAACCTCTTACCATATTTGGTGATGGAACACAAACACGCGATTTCACTTATATCGATGATTGTATAAAAGGAACAGTAGCTACTTTAAAAACAAGAAAAAATATAATTGGTGAAGTAATAAATATTGGTGGAAAAGAGCAAGCATCGATTTTAGATATTATTTCTATGTTAGAAAAAATTGTAGGTCAACGTGCAATACTGAATTTTTCAAAAGGTGTACCCGGCGAGCCGAAACAAACATGGGCAGACATATCTAAAGCACAATCATTACTACAATATTCCCCATCGGTTTCATTATTTCATGGATTAAAAGCAGAATATGAGTATATGAAGCAATTATATTAAGGAGGCTTGTTTATGAAAATCGCATATATATGTACAGAAAAATTACCGTCTCCGGCCGTAAAAGGCGGTGCTATTCAAATGATGATTGATGGTGTTTCCCCTTATATTAGTCAAGAGCATGAACTTACTATCTTCTCTATTTCAGACCCCATTCTGCCAAAACAAGAAACAAAGGGGCGTATCCATTACATCCGATTTCCTCAAGAGGAATATGAACAACAAATTATAAAAATACTCCCGACTAAAAATTTTGATATTATACATGTATTTAATCGCCCTAAAAATATACCACTATATAAACAAGCTTCTCCCAACAGTCGATTTGTACTTGGACTTCATAACGATATGTTTGCAGAACACAAGATGACACTCTCTGAAGGAAATCTTATTATCGAAATGGTTACTGCTATTGTAACTGTTAGTAATTATATTAAACAAACAGTAATCGAAAGATTCCCTCAAGCCGAAGAAAAAATTTCGATTGTCTACTCAGGAGTAGATTTAACACACTCCCCTTCTATCTGGACACCAACTGGACAAGAAATCAGAAATAAATTTCGTAAAAAATATGCTATACAAAATAAGAAAGTCATCTTATTTGTAGGGAGATTAACAAAAAATAAAGGTCCCCATATTCTCATTCAAGCTATGAAAGAAATTATTCAAGCACACCAAGACACTGTTCTAGTCATTGTGGGTGGAAAATGGTTTAGTGATAATAGTGTGAATAAATATATTAGAGATTTACACAAACTTGCCCGCCCTGTTAAAGAACATGTGATTTTCACCAAATTTATTCCTGCAGATCAAATTCATAACATTTTTTTAATGGGAGATATATTTATTTGTAGTTCACAATGGAATGAACCGTTAGCACGTGTTCATTACGAAGCAATGGCAGCTGGCATTCCCATCATTACAACAAATCGTGGCGGAAATGCAGAAGTTATAACAGATGAATATAACGGATTGTTAGTACAACAGTATAATAACCCAGCAGAATTTACTAGGCTGACTAATGCTCTATTATCTCAACAAGAATTCGCGAACTGGATTGCTAAAAATGGCCGTTGCGTTGTTGAAAAAAATTTCACATTTATGCATACAGCTCAAAGACTAAAACAAGTATATAAACAAGCAGCAACTTCTATTAATTTATCTACCACTAAATTCAAATACTCTTTTAAAATTCAAATTATCTAAAATATTATTTTCCTTTAACATCGTAGTATAAAATAAATCCCCCTTCTCAAAGGGGGATTTATTTTAAGCATCGTCTTCTTCATCTTCTTCATCTTCATCTTCTTCATCTTCATCTTCTTCATCTTCGTCTTCTTCATCTTCGTCTTCTTCATCTTCTTCATCTTCGTCTTCTTCATCTTCGTCTTCTTCATCTTCTTCCGTAAAGCTTACTTCTGTTCCATCGATATATTCAATTTCAACTTCTATACCAGAATGTGCTCCAGATTGAATTACTTCAGCTAAAGCTTTTAATACATTCTGTATCTCTTCTTCTGAATTAACAGTAAATTCATTCTCAAAATCTATTTTTATTTTTGCTTTTTTTACCTCTTCCATGTCATTTACTCCTTTTTACAGATTTATATATAATATGTTAAAAATACATAAAAAGATTGATTTATATGCGGACTTTTTGCTATTCTTTTTCCGATTTATTTTTTACTATTTTCGCTATCCACGGACCATTTAATAGTGGCTTTGGTACAATCATTTCAATTTCTTCGTTTCGCTTTTTTAATTCCGTTACTACAGTATTTTGTTTTCCTTCTAGCTTTATAGTATTTTGAATATCCTCTTCGTTTATTGGATTAACGATTTCCTTAGTTATTGAGGGAGATTTCGGATTATTTATTTCTTCAATTACTTCACTAGTAATTTGCGTTGTTTTCGTATTATGTTCTTCTAAATCTAACAAGCTAACTGTCGGAAATTCCACTAACTCTATCTCTTTTATAGACATTATATTTTCTATTACAGATGCTTCATCTAATACAATATTATCTTGTTCTTCTAACGCCTTTTCGTACTCTGAAAGCGCCCAACCCATTGGTCCTGGTGGAGAAAAAGCAAACTTATCTAAATTTAAAATAGGGATTACTATTTCTTCTTGCCTTGGCTTCATTTTATTTCCCCTCCATTTCTACTCTTGATTTCACGATAAATATCAGAAAACTGTTGTAGAAATTCCTCCTTCGAATCTTCAAGCGCAATAACATTTTGTAACGCCCAAATATATTTTTCATCAGACCAAGAGCGTTTTTGTTTTAAATAATATTTATGTGCAATCGAACAAAATAAATGAGGAAAAGATAAATCAGTCCATAATATACGAAATTGCTTTTCTGATAAACTGTTTTCTAAATCATATGCACTCAGCATATGAATCGCTAAATCTATATCCCAAGTTGCCATTTTTTTCATTACTTTATTTAAAATAATTCGCAGATCTCTCACTGGTAAATCATGTGTAATAGAATGTAGTTCTTTCATAAAAATCGCATTATCTATTTCTGTAAATCTCGCTAAAGTGAAATCTTGTTGGCAAAAACTCTTATTTGTAATAATTTCTTTTGTCCATTGGTTATAAAATGGATCATCTATTTCTTGTAAAGCTCGTTTACCACGTGCTAACATTTTATCAACGTACTCTAAAAACATAGTTGAAAACATATCATTAGGAAAAGATTGGGCAATTCTTTTGTTACCTTCTAGCTCTTGTAATTTCCATCTATATAATTTATGCCATTTCCCTAACCGACTCCGTGTTTTACTTTCTATTTGTGGTATATACCCTTCCGATGCTTTATGGAATTTTCCAGCGTATATAAGCACCTTCTCTAATTGCTCTTTATTATAGTAAATAACTTCTTTTCCTTGATATTTATCATATAATACATATGCATACTCCCCCGATCCAATACAAAACCCGCCCCTTTTTGTTTTATGAATTTGCGTAATTGGTAGTCCATTTTGAAGAAGGTGTAAATGTGCTCCAGCAATAAATAACATCCGTTCGGGTTTCATTTGTGCTTGTTTTAATATTTTCACCCCTTCCTCTGTTTCTACTTCCCAAATTGTTCTCCCACTTCTACTTGATTGTAGAGTAATATTATTAATTTCAAATGGATAAAAACCTAGTACCTTATTTAAATGCTCTCGCTCTAATGCAGGTGTTTCTTCCAACATTCTTCATCTCCTCTTAAAAACTATAAAACTCCCTTATACACTTCTAATAAATTCATAGCCACTCGATCCCAACTAAATTCTTTCTCAACTTTTAAACGTCCATATTTCCCCATACGTTCTCTTTTGTTTTCATTACTCAATAGATGAATAATTTTTTCTGCATACGCATCGGGGTTCTCAAAATCATCAACAACATAGCCATTCTTTCCCTCTTCAATTACTTCAGGATTTCCACCTCTATTGCTTGTGATAATTGGTAACCCAGCAGCCATTGCCTCATAATGTACTCTAGCAAGTGGCTCTTGCCACTGGGAAGAACATACAAAAATATCCGACATAGCATAAAGAGTTGGAATATCTTTTGGCTTTACAAATTTAATAAATACTACATTTTTTTTAAACATCGCACCTAATGTATATAAATGTTTCACGTAATTATTTACATTGTTATCTCCAAACCATTTTGAACCGATAAAAACCATTACAATCTCTGGATACTGCTCAATGATTTTCGGAAGAGCTTGCAATAAAATATGAGGACCTTTCACTTTACTCAAACGTCCAACAAACAAAACAATTTTTTTATTTTGCAACTGTAACTCTTTTTGTACATAATGTTTAAGTTCTTTTCCATTCGTTGTCCAGGAGGGATCATATTGATTCACGTCTACACCTGAATATACTGTTTGCGTCTTAGATTTTGCTGTTGAAAAGCGAGAAGTAATCGTTTCTCCTATATAATCGCTGACTGTAACAATCTTTGAAACAATTGAAATGCATACTTCTCCTTCTTTATCACTTATTTTTTCATGTGCAAACATTTCATTGTGCACACTTAATACGAATTTTGTTTGTGGTGCCACTCCATATAACAATGAAACCCAACTAGGACGATTACACAGGTGAATCACATCATATTTTTCTTTTTTCAAATGCTCAATTATATTCGGAAGGTATTCATTTTCTGGGAAACGTATATATCGTACATTTTGCTTTGTTTCCTCAGTTTGTAAATCTGGATCTGCTATTGAAATAACTGTTATATTTTTCCCCTTTGAGGCAATAATGGTTGCGACAGAATCTATATAAATTTGAATAGCTCCACCTCGTACAGCTGGCACCGGTAACTTTTCAGTAGATATTATCGCAATTTTCATCCAAACCCCTCCTTTTTGATAAAAATCCAATTCCCTTCAACATATGTTACGAACTTCGCCTTACGAATGTGAATTATTTAGATAAATTTCGATTTTTATAACCAAAATTAGGAAAAGCATTCCTTTTTTCTACTTAAAGGCAAACGGCTAGCACAAAAGTGGTCATGCACCATAAATTAGTAAGAGAGTATAAAAAGGATGGTGACATATTTGGAGAATTACAATCAGGAAGAGGGGGATACATTATCACCTGAGGAAGAACAAAAGTTAGTAGCGTTAGCTGAAACTATGATTAAACATTGGGATATTGATCCAACTACAATTGAGTTAATACAAGGTGGACAACTTGCACTAGTATGGAAAATTCATACTTCAAATGGAGCATTTTGCTTAAAAAGAATTCACCGCCCTGAAAAAAAAGCTTTATTTTCGATTCATGCTCAAGATTACCTTGCCAAAAAGGGCATGCATGTTCCAAGTATCATTCCAAATAAAAAGAATCAGCTTTATACAAAACACAGTCCATTTCTATTTGTTGTTTACGATTGGATTGAAGGAAGACCATTTGAATTGACAATGAAAGAAGACCTTGAAATGATTATGAAGGGATTAGCAGATTTTCATTTAGCGTCTATCGGCTACAAACCACCACCAGGGGTACCTATCTTTACAAAACTAGGACGTTGGCCAAATCATTATATTAAGAGATTTCAACAGATGGAAATTTGGAAAAATCTATCTGCAACATTAATTGATGATCCTTTTTCACAATTGTACTTGGAAGAAATTACCCCTTTTATTACAGAAGCGAAACACACCTATCAACGATTATTAGAATCTGAATATGGACAATGGACCGAACAATTACAATCAGCCCCGAACTTATGTCATCAAGATTACGGAACTGGAAACTCTTTACTAGCCCCGAACAATCAAATTTGGGTAATCGATTTAGATACAGTTTCTTATGATCTTCCGATTCGTGATTTACGGAAAATGATTATTCCATTATTAGATACAACCGGTGTTTGGAACGAAGATCAATTTCATATTATGATTAACGCGTATGAATCTGTCTCTCCGTTAACAGCCGAGCAAAAAAAAATCATGTTTATAGATATGCTATTTCCATATGAATTATATGATGTAATTCGTGAAAAATACGTTCGAAAAACACCATTACTTGCTGAAGAACTAGCTGGAGCTATGGAGTACGAACGAATCAAATCAAAAGCTTTAAATATATTATTAAAAGACTTCTAATTTTAAGAAATACTCTCCTTTAAATGAAATAGTATGAATAGAAATGTAACATAACTATCTTTCAAAACAAATAGAAGTAACCGTAATACAGTGAGACTTTAATCAGTGGGGGTTTTCTTCATCCCCCACTGATTATGAGCCCTCACCAATCCGGCTGTTACGGGCAGTCCTACTCCTACCTATCTTCCTGGCTATTCTTTGAACTTTGAGGCGGGAGTCTTACTGCCCTAAAATAGCGGGATAAAAATAGAGCAGCGAAGACACCCCTTAACAAAATGAAACTGTACCTCGAATCATAGACATGAAAAAAAGCCTATTATTCAGAGTACAGTTCTATATGATGAGTGAGTCTTCTCTACTCTATTCTAATGAATGTATAAAAAGCCCGCTACGAAGTTTCGGTTCAAACCATGTTGATTTTGGTGGCATCACTTCTCCAGCATCTGCGATTGCTAATAACTCTTCCATTGACGTTGGATATAATGAAAAGGCAACTTTATACGGGCCACTATCTACAAGGTGCTCGAGTTCTTCTAGTCCACGAATACCCCCAACAAAGTCAATGCGTGCATCTGTGCGCGGATCATGAATTTGCAATACTTTACTTAATACATAATCCTGTAAAATCGCGACATCTAGACGTTTCACAACATCTTGAGCGTCAAATATTTCTTCTTTCGCAGTTAACTGATACCATACTCGATTCATATACATGCCAAATGTATGTCGCTTATTTGGTTTCAGTGGCGATGTATGTGCTATTTCTACATAAAAAAATTGGGAAATTTGTTGTAAAAACTGCTCTTCGGTTAAGCCATTTAAATCTTTTACAACACGGTTATAATCCCAGATTGATAATTCCTCATGAGGGAATAACACCGATAAAAAGAAGTTGAACTCTTCATCTCCTGTATAATTGGGATGTTCCTCTCTACGCATGAGCCCTACTTGAACAGCGGATGCCGAGCGATGATGTCCATCCGCAATATATAAAGCAGGGATTTCTTCAAAAGATTGTATCAATGCAGCAATAGTATCGGCTTCTGCGATTTTCCATACTACATGCTCAACCCCATCATCTGCAGTAAATCGGTACACCGGTGCGTGATGTTCTTGCCAATCTACCAGTAATTTTGCGACCGATTCCTTTGCACGATATGTTAAAAAAATCGGTCCCGTGTTTGCATTACATGCATCTACATGACGAATGCGATCTTGTTCTTTATCATGACGAGTTCGTTCATGTTTTTTTATTGTATTATCCATATACTCATCAATGGATGTACAAACAACAAGCCCAGCTTGCCTTCTTCCTTGCATCGTCAACTGATAAATATAAAAACACGGCTCTTCATCTTGCATCAGTATCCCTTCTCGGATTAAACGCTGTAAATTTTCATTTGCCTTTTCATATACACTGTCATCGTATGGGGAAATCGATATTGATAAGTCAATCTCTGCCTTATCAATATGTAAAAACGAATATGGATTTCCCTTTACCACTTCTCTTGCTTCTGTACTATTTAATACATCATATGGTAAAGCTGCAACTTGCGCCGCCTTATTTTGCACCGGACGAATAGCCCGAAATGGTCGAATTGTCGCCATTTTCCTCTCCCCTTTATACAATCATTCGAACGGCTACAACACCTGTAATTCTCCTTATATTCTCAACAATATTTTCCTTCATTCTATCATCCATCCCATTATCAATATCAATCATTGTATATGCCCAAGAGTTTTTACTACGGTTAATCATATCCGCAATGTTAATATGATGCTCCGCTAAGCACCCTGTAATTTGTCCAACCATGTTCGGAACGTTTTGATGCATAATCGTAATCCGTTTTTTTCCAACATACGGAAGTTCTACATTCGGATAGTTAACTGAATTCCGAATATTTCCTGTTTCCAAATAATCTCGCAATTGGCACGCAGCCATAACAGCGCAATTTTCTTCTGATTCATATGTTGAAGCGCCAAGGTGTGGCGTTGCAACTACATTTTTCATCTTTATGACATTCTCATTTGGAAAGTCTGTCATATAATGATTGATCGTTTCTTCTTCTAAAGCCTTTTCTAAGGCCGTCTCATCAACAAGCTCTCCTCTTGAAAAATTGAATAAACGCACACCTTTTTTCATCATACGAACCGCATGTTCTCCAATGATTCCTCGCGTTTGCTCTGTAAGCGGAATATGTAATGTAATATAATCACAAGTCGCAAAAATTTCATCTAAGCTAAACGCTCTTTGCACATGTGTAGATAAACGCCATGCCGTTTCCACTGAAATATAAGGGTCATATCCGACAACATCCATTCCCAAAGATAGCGCATCATTCGCAACAAGTGCACCGATTGCACCAAGACCAATCACTCCTAATCGTTTTCCGGCGATTTCCGATCCAACAAACTGTTTTTTTCCTGCTTCGACAAGCTGAGGAATCTCTTTTCCCTCTAATCCCTTTGTCCAACTAACTCCATTTATAATATTTCGAGAAGACAGAATGAAACTTGCCAGTATCAATTCTTTTACTGCATTCGCATTTGCACCCGGTGTATTAAATACAACAATCCCTTTTTCTGTGCATCGATCTATAGGAATATTATTTACACCCGCTCCGGCTCTTGCAATTGCCTTTAAGTTCTTTGAAAGCTCTTCTTGATGTAAAGAATAACTGCGAAGTAAAATTCCATCAGGATGCTCTATCCTTTGTCCGATGTTATATCGTTCTGCTGCAAAAACTTGTAAACCTTTTTCGGCAATTTGATTCAATGTTTGAATATGAAACATATCCTCATCCCCCTATCTATTCTCTAACTCAAAGGTCTTCATATACGCTACTAATTTTTTCACCCCTTCTATCGGCATTGCATTATAAATACTTGCACGCATACCACCAACAGAACGATGCCCTTTTAATGTTACAAGTCCCATTTCTTTTGCTTTTTGTAAAAATTGTTCATTCAATTTTTCCGATGGTGTTGTAAAAGGAATATTCATAAGGGAACGATATTTCGGATCAACTGGTGAGGTAAATAATTGTGATTCATCCAAAAATTGATACAGAAGTGCTGCTTTCTTTCTATTTTGTTGTTCCATTACAGATACCCCGCCCTGTTCTTTTAACCATTCTAACACGAGCTTTGTCACATAAATACTAAAGGACGGCGGTGTATTATATAAAGAATTATTTTTACTATAAGTTTCATAGTTTAACATAACTGGACAAAAAGCCTTTGCTTTCCCCACTAGCTCCTTTTTCACAATTACAATGGTTAATCCAGCAGGTCCTAGATTTTTTTGTGCTCCTGCATAAATCACTCCGAACTGATTCACATCATATTCTTCCGATAAAATATTAGAAGACATATCAGCGACAAGCGGAATAGTTGCAACTTGTGGTATTTCTGTATACTTTGTTCCTTCAATTGTATTATTCGTTGTAATATGTAGATAGTCTAAGTTTGAAGGAATCATAGAAGCACTTATATAAGGAATTGTCGTAAAATTATCTTCCTCTGAAGAAGCTACAATAACAGCCTCGCCGACTTTTTTCGCCTCTTGCAATGCCTTTTTAGCCCATGTTCCTGTTAATACATATCCAGCTCTTTTATGCTTATTCATTACATTCAGTGGAACCATTGAAAATTGCAAAGATGCTCCCCCTTGTAAAAATAAAACATCATATGAATCTGGAATATACATTAATTCTCGAAGCAGACTACTTGTTTCTTCGATAATCTCTTGAAAATATGAAGATCGGTGACTCATTTCCATTATAGACATCCCTGTCCCATTATAATTTAAAAGCTCCGCTTGCACTTTTTCTAACACTGGCAAAGGGAGCATTGACGGCCCCGCTGAAAAATTATACCCCCGCTCCATCACCTAGATGACCTCCTACTTCCTTACATTCGATATTATTAAAACTTTCTGAATTATAACCCGTATCGAATATTCAGTCAATTCATTTTGCTTAATTATAACTTAAGACGCATTGGAATCGTTTACAGATGCAGAAGATTTTATAAACATGCAAAAAAAGTGTTAGGCTATTCCTTCTACCTAACACTCTAGTTATATAAAAATTGCTAACTATTCGTAAAGAACCGGTCATAAATTTGATAAAGAGCAGAAAGACCAAATAACCAATAAATTGTATCAACAAGGGCTGGCATAGAGCCAAACCAATTCTCAATTACATTATAATCCAAAGCCACACCTAGCCAATTTAAACCGCCTAAAATCACCAAAACCGCTGTAAGGTAAGACAAAAATTTCATTATGATTGCCCCCTAGGTGATAAAATGGTGAAAGGCCTTTCACTAAAATATATGTAAAAAATTACAAAACTTGCTTATTTTTTATTAAATTTATTTTGAGTAAAAACATGTAGGATATTTACTCATAATCGTACTAAAAAGACCATATAGATACGCTGTTAGCCTAAAAAGTAGTCCTCTTTACATCTTGCAAATTTAAAGCTCACCTCTATATTGACAAAGTACAATGAATCATCAAAAGGAGCTGCATCCTCTCGTTTGTAACAATTTATTTTGACATTCAAATTTAGTGATATAAAAAATATAGTTGATATTTCTTTTTGTTGTAACTATAATGATTACAGGTTGGTGAAAATACATAACCACCTTCACATACAACACGAATAGAGAGGTTATAAAATGAATATTAAAAAAGTGATTTTAGCTAGTGCATTAGGACTTACAACACTTGCAGGTGTAAATGTATCAAGTTTAGAAATTCCAAAAGCTAGTGCAGCTTCTGTTGAATTGGATACAATTCAAGGGCAGATTGTCGACGTAGTAGATGGTACAATTTATATTCAGTCTAAAGAATATAATGACCATATGGATTATATGATTCAAATTATACTGGACAACCCGACTCATACATTTAAAGTAGGTGATACAGTAAAAGCAACTGGTACACTATGGAGAAATATGGCTACATATATGAGAGCAAACGCAGTGGAAAAAGTGAACAAAGATGATTCATTCACTCCAGGAATTCATTACGATCAACAAGGCACACCAGCATATATAATTGGTACAATTACAAAACACTATAACTTCCTTTATGATATAAATAAATCACAAGATTTTGTAGTAGTTACATACCCAAACAAGGAAGGAAAACCTTTGACAGTACATGTTTCCTTAACATCGAATAATAAATTTAACGTTGGCGATACAGTAAAAGTAAAAAACATCATGGAATGGTTCAGAAGTGATCAGTTTGAAACGGACGAAGTAAATATGGAAAAAATCAATGAAACGAAAACATCAAATGTACAGGATGACCGCTGGATTTGGTCTTAATTTCAACTCTTTAGAACTATAAAAACCAATAAATCCCGCAACGATTCTTTTTGTTCTTAAAATTGACAAAACATCTCCAAGTCTATAATACTGACACATGATATAATATCATTGCCAGGTCATATGTTCCCTTAACTGAAAAATCTTTGTAAAACCCTGTTCCCTTTACAGGGTTTTTTCTTTCTCCTTACTTATAAAGATCGTTTTCGTCATTCCGAGTGACTATACCTTTAACTTTAATGATTTTGTTACCATGTTTTATATGTATATACTTCATGTATCTCCTCCCCTGCCTCCTCTATGTCATTTTAAAATGATGATATGATTCTTACTACTTCATTTATACAACCTCAAATATTCACATCAGCTTTACGAAATAATATTTGTTTTTTCTAATCCTTTCATTAAGATTTTAGTTTATAATATAGAAAGTGTTACATTTTTGAAGGTGGTTATAAAATATGCAGAAAAGATTTTTACCAATACTATTAGTCTCTTTGAGCTTATCAATAGGCGGATGTAGTATAAGTACAAAAAAAGAAGAGGTAGTAACTGAAAAGCATCAAGAAAAAAAAATCATTCCAAAGTATAATGTTTCTGACAATTACTTCAAAACTGTTATTCCTTTGAATGAACAGATTTTAGGCGGAGAAATCAACCAGGCTACGAATTCCAAGTTAGATGTAACTGCCTTTGAAGAAGGTTTATTTCACATTGCATCGAAACAATTCGATAGAGAAACTCATTATCTACAAAGAGGGGAATTTATTTCTCAAAAAAAGATACATGAATTACTTAAAAAGCAAGAAGTTCCATATGTATCTAACATTATAGAGCATGATTATTTTACAAGAAAAGATGCAGGAGAATTAAGTTTAGCAGGCATCATAATAGGTTTAGCTATGACTGCTGATCATTCAAATGAGGAGGCTATGACCAAAGCAACCGAAATGTCAAATCATGTTTTACAGCTTATTCATAGTAATAAAAATTTCAAAAATGTTCCTATCACATTTGCTGTATTCAAACAAGAACCAACAACATCTATAAAACCAGGTGTGTTTATTTCTAGTACAACCGTACAACAAAATGAAAAAAATATATCACAATGGACTAGTATGCACGAACAAAAGTTTATTTATCCTTCTGATGAGTTTCAAAAAGCACATGATACCGATAAGAAAAAATTAGATGAATTTAAGGATGCCATAAGTGAATTCTATAAAAAAGATTATTATCCTGTTAAAGCTGTTGTAACTTATAATAATGAGAAATTAGATACGCTCACTTTAGATACTGTAATTAAATTTAATGGTAAATCAGAATTACTTGCTTATACACAAGTCGTTTCTGAAAGTATGTTAGAAAAGTTACCTAAAGATGCTAAAATTCAAGTTACAATAAAATCCGAACAACAAGATGAAGCTGTTATAGTGAAAGAAAAAAATAAAGAAAAACCGTTTGTTTATTTTTTTGAAGCTAAAAAATAAGTGGTCATTATTCTACTAATGAACTGTACCCCGAATCATGGACACTTAAAAAAGTCCATGATTCGTTTTTTTTTGTGTATGTTTATAAGCAAACCTCGTTATAATGGATACAACGATATAAGTGCGGTACAAAACATGAGTAAAATGATTTTTCATGATCAACAACGGAAACAACTAGAAAAGAATGAAAATGTGGTAAAAATATCAGAACGTTCGATTCGCTATTGCCCAGATCTTAAAGTATGTATAGTAAAATGAGCGATTTTTTTAAGTACGACTGTTATATAATTGCTGGATGTTTCCCATTTGTTTGTATTTGCCCGTATGTATACACCCCTCGATAAAAGTTCTCTCTATTTAACATGCGTTTCACTTGTACTTTCGTAAACCGCTTCCCTTTCTCTGTACGATAGCCTTCCCTATTCAGTCGTTCTGCCAATTGAGCTAACGACCAGTGCCTACAAAAGCGTCTTAATTCAAATAGTCTGCGTACAATAATTGCTTTATTAGCATCTACTTCTAACACTTTCTGTCCCTTCTTTACTCTATAACCAAACATCACACCGCCCCCCTGCATATCCACCGTGTTCCACTTTCTTCTTTCTGCCTCTACTTAGCTTTCATGCAATCTCAAGACGTTGATATTGATCTAATAGCTCTAACATACCATTTACTAAAAAGTCATTTGGGTCATGCGTGTATATACTATAATTTGGTTGTTCAATTGCCTTCACATCTACTTCATGTTTCTTTAGTTCTCGTTGTATCAATACTTTCGCCATATCCGACAATAGCTCTTGTAGTTCATCACGTTCAACTGTTAATCCCTCTTCATCAACAGTCGCTCCGCTTAATCCTCTATCTTCATACACACGAAGTAGTTCTAAATTATTTTCGTTACAGTAACGTTCAATCTCTTCTACTTGATACGCTAAACTATACCCATCACGTACTTGTCCTTCCGTTGAAACTCGTATGTAACCAACTCCTTTCTTTCCCATCATAAATTCCCTCCCGTTACCGTAATTTGAGTCCCTGTAACGTTTACCCGTTTTTTGCGGATAACGTGTGCATAACGTCCATCCGTTAAAACGTACTTTACGATGACTTCAAAACATAATACAATCCTTTAGTTTTTCCTCTACTATTTTCATACACTGTTCACAGCCATTACAATCTATAAAACAACAATAAAAATTTAACACTTAATGCACTGATAAAATTATAATGCTCTTTTAAATTTCTACGCTAAAACGCAAAAAGCACTTGTTGCCTTTAATTGACAATCAAGTGCTTTAAGTTCATATGTTTTTAAATTGCGTAAATTTGTAAGTTTTGTAGTAACAGTATGACACCTTTTGTACATCATGACAAATACTATATTAAAACTTACGAGTTTGTACGAGTTCGTTAGTTTTATGTACATTCCATGTCTTTATATTCGTCGCACAGTAAAATGTCATCTCGCCTAAGCTCGTACTTCTTTTTCTATTCTATCATTGCACACAGTACTCCATGACGGTACAACCATCATAAGTCTTTACTTTTTAACAGCCTGTTTTAAATTGCAACATCCTGATAACCTACTTCAATTATTTTTTCATTTAATAGACGAAGCCCTAATCCATTTTCTATATCCCATGTACAGTTAAATGTAATTCCAATATCTCGCCCTTCAAAAATATCCGCATATGGAACAACAATTCCATCTAAAGTTATCATTTCTAGTATTTGATCAGGTGTTTCAATTAATGGATAATTTTCATTTAATCCAATATCATAACCTAGTTCATGTCGCTTTTGTTTGTAATAGTCTAATATTGATTGCAATAAACTTGGCTGTAAATCCTCCCAATTCTGCATTAATGCTTGATATGCCATATACTGCTCTTCATCAAACTCTCCATCTTCTTCACCATCTATCATCAAAGATATCTCAGATTCTTTTCCAAAAAAACGAATAATGGTATCCTTAGTCCAACCATACTCATACTCAAGTTCACCAAAAATCGGATCGTTTATAGTCATTTTAAAATCTCCTCTTTTTATTTATTAGCAAACCCTCCAGGTTTAAAAGCTCCTGCGTTTATTTCCCCTACACCACCAAAGTGTCCGAATTCACTATTTATTTTTGTTGGCACGAGTTGCATTGTTTTAACATCATTTAATTCATGCCATGTTAATTTATTTTTTTCTCGATATTTTTTTATATCTCTTGCACTGATTTTACCAGATTCCATCCCAAATTGACTTGCTAATTCAGGTGAACCATTAATCTGGTCAGCTAATTTTTGGTCTGATTGAACAAAATTAGCTCGTCTGGCTTTCCCTCCATAAGTTCCTTTTCCTCCAAGCATATAGTTGATTTCAACTTGTGCCTTTGCTGTTGGTGAAAAGTCAGGAACTGCATTTTTATATTGAATACCCTCAATCCCAACTTCATCTAAAATTTGTTTTAATTGACGGTCTGGTGGTGGCTTAAGTATGCACTTAGATTCACCCCGTATTCCCTCAAATTCAACCTTTGGATTCTCTAATGCAGGTGTCTGATTAAGCCTTGCCTCATAAGAACTAGCAAAATCAGTTTGTCTAAAAGCAGGTGGAACTTCAGCCTCTCTATTACCTGTACCCTTAACTCCCGAACCACCATTCCCCTTCGCAAGTTGATAAGCATCCTCTTTAGCGGTTGCTCGCACTCTTGCAAAGTTTTTTGCTATTTCTCCAACAGTTGCATGTTCTATATGAGGAAATTTTATTCCCATTCCAGTGTCTGCTGACCTGATTCCTACGGGGACCTTCGTTTTTTCCATGTATGTAATGCATTCTTTAACGTCTCATTACCCTTTAACGATTACACCACATTTTTCCACATGTAATTTGAGTACCTGTAACGTTTCCACGTTTTTTGCGAATAACATGTGCATAACGTCCATCCGTTAAAACGTACTTTACGATGACTTCAAAACATAACACAACCTTTTATTTCTCCCCCTACTATCGTCATACCCTATTCCCAGCCATTACAATCTATAAAACAACAATAAAAATTTAACACTTAATACACTTATAAAATTATAATGCTCTTTTAAATTTCTACGCTAAAACGCAAAAAGCACTTGTTGTCTTTAATTGACAATCAAGTGCTTTAAGTTCATATGTTTTTTAGTAGCATAAATTTTGTAGGTCTTCGCTTGATTTTATATTACATCTTTCTATAAAAAACTGCAGTCCAATTATATCTAACACTTGGGCTACACTTCATATCAGACATTTTTTCATATAAATGTTCTTAGTATATTATTTTTGTAACTTTAAACTAGCAATTAACTCATCTAAACTATCCGAAATCTCTTCAAATGAACCTCGTTCAAAATCCTCCAATTCAACCTTACCACTTACATTATCTAAAACAACTATCAAACCGTTCCCCTCTACACCTATTGGAGTCTTATCAACCTTATTATGATTGTTTTTATACCCTTCTAAATTACTTTCGAAGGAATCCAATTCAATATTTGGTAATACAGGTTCTAGCCTAATATAATGATTACCAATAAATCCATCTAAATCAGCAAACCAATAAGAATTAAAATAATCATCAATTGAAGTGTGCAGTTTAATTTCAAATCTTTCCTCAATCTTCGTTAAATCATTCTTATTATTTTTTTCAATAGGTTTCCATGAAATTTCTTCTTCATCATCCATTTCACCCTGATATATAAATGAATCAACTTCTTCGTTATATGGCGTTTTAAATAAAAAATCTAACCCTTTATCAAAATATTCTTTTCTTAAATTAAAATATTTGCTCATAGCATCCTTCATTACCAAAATAATCACCCTTACTTTTCTAAGAATTTTTCTAATAGTTCAGCATATTTTTGGTCATTTCCCCAAACTCCTGCGCTTTTCTCAGCATTATGAATCCCTCCTAAACCTGGATGTAGCTTTGAGGGTACAGCCACAGCTTGACCTCCACCATCAATGTGATGATGTATTAAAGTGTCATTATATAATTCTTTTAAATCATATTGGGGAAAATGTTTTCTAAACGTTGGATTGTTTATAGGTGCGAATCCTAATTCTATTTTTTGTCTATTTGACCTATTAAACGCTTCTGGGTACTTCTCTAACATCTCTTTCCAATAAAAATCTTTATCGCGTAACCAACCCTCTGCATTGGTGTTTTTTTGCCCTTTACCAACATAGGGCATCTCAACAGTTAAGCGAGGATCCGCAGTATATTTAGCCTCTAGCTTACCTAAATCAGCACCACGATATGTTCTAATAGGATCATTAATATCACCTATCTTCTTAACCGTTTCACCCGTACCCTTAACTCCCGAACCACCATTCCCCTTCGCAAGTTGATAAGCATCCTCTTTAGCGGTTGCTCGCACTCTTGCAAAGTTTTTTGCTATTTCTCCAACAGTTGCATGTTCTATATGAGGAATTTTTATTCCCATTCCAGTGTCTGCTGACCTGATTCCTACGGGGACCTTCGTTTTTTTCCATGTATGTAATGCATTCTTTAACGTCTCATTCTCCTTTAACGATTGTACCACATTTTTCCCCATATTTGGATGGAAGTCAGCGATTCCCTCTTTCCATTTTGTGAGTTTTGCCAGGGATCCAAGGTCGAGTGTTCCTTTGAATGCTTTTGTTGCTGAACCGAGTCCTGGGATAAGGTCAAGTGCTCCGAAGAAGCCAGCTTCTACTTGTTCTTCTTTGCTTAGTTTTCGGTGTGTCCCCCAGTCCTCCCCTTCGATGGCACTTTTTACTTGTAGACCACCGTAGACAACTGACGCTGCGATTCCGAGTGGTGGACAGAAGATTGTCGTGACGATGAGTGCTCCGCTGATTGCTACATCACGCCATGCTTCTAATTTTTTCTGTTCGTCTTCTATAGAGGTATACTCGAATCCTCGCATAGATGGGACTAGTTGACGATATTCTTTGTAGTTTAGTTTCGCATCTGGATTTTGCTTTTTGACTTCTTTATACTGCGCGCGAAGTACGTGATCAAAGGCCAGTGAATCTTTGAAAATATCATCTACTGTTATTTTTTCTTTTTTTGTCGTAATGGTTTGCGGGATCCCATACGCATGCTCACTTGATGATACGTCATATCCGACAATAGCTCTTGTAAACCTTCACGTTCAACTGTTAAACCATCTTCATCTACTACCGCTCCGCTGATTCCTTTATCTTCGTATATGTGAAGCAGCTGTAGTTTATTTTCAATGCAGTACCGTTCAATTTCTTCTACTTGATACTTAGGCTGTATCCTTCACGTACTTGTCCTCCTGTTGAAACTCGTACATAGCCAACTACTTTCTCTTCCATATCAAACTCCCTCCCGTTACAGCAATTACAATCCATGTAACGTTTACCCGTTTTTTGCGGATAACATGTGCATAACGTTCATCCGTTAAAGCGTACTTTACGATGACTTCAAAAAATAATACAACCCTTTATTTTTTCCTCTACTATCGTCGTACACTGTAGATAGCCATTACAATCTATAAAACAACAATAAAAATTTAACACTTAATGCACTTATAGAATTATATTGCTCTGTTAAATTTCTACGCTAAAACGCAAAAAAGCACTTGTTTCCTTTAATTGACAATCAAGTGCTTTAAGTTCATATGTTTTTAAATTGCGTAAATTTGTAAGTTTTGTAGTAACAGTATGACACCTTTTGTACATCATGACAAATACTATATTAATCTCTCTTACTTAACTCTTCACTTACTTCTTTTTATTCAGTATCATCATCAAACATTAATTTATCCATTTCTTCCCTATCTCTTGCAACTCCTTCTATCGTCTCAATTAAATTTTTTACCATTTCAAGTGTAATCTCTTCTTCATCTTCGTAAATTTTGATACTTGCTCCCATTAGAAGCAATTCCTCAGCAGACGTCACTAAAAATTTCAATTCTTCTTCATCATAATAATCACATTCAATCACAGGATTTCCCATACTGATATTTTGTTTTATGTCACTTATAGATTTAGATGTTTTTTTTCTTAACAAAGGAATATATTTATTAGCATTCGAGTCATTAAGAACTACTAAATTAATTGTTTCCATATCTATCATTCCTTCCGTAATAATTAAAATTCTATTATTTCCTTAATCGGTTTTCCAGGCAAACTATTTTTATAATTCCTTCCATGCCATCCATAAAAATGTTCTTTATATGTTAAAGGATATATAACTTCTCCTTTATCTGCTAAATGAGGGTATTTTGCAGCACTATATGTTTGATGCCCTTGTAACGTTTGTCCATTAAATTTAGCTCTCTTTTTATTTAAAATATCCTCTATTTGTTCATTAGACCAATTCCTTGTCGGTGTTTCTCCATTTAGAATTCTTATTCTTTCCTGTTTCCAGAATTCTACTACACCCTTATCCCTTCTTCTCGCAAACTTTTTATTCCAAATATAAGATTGATATTCCTCTTTTGTAATAGTTCTATTTTCTATTTTTAATTTTAATTCTTTCATCTTCTTAGCACTAAGTTGCTTATATGAAACTGGATGTTCTCTTAAGTCAAAATCTTTAACCCTTTCGGCTATAACATCCTCTGCCTTTACAGTGTATACTTCACCCGTACCCTATGTTGTAATATTAAAATAAAAAGCACTCATTGCCTTTAGTCGACAATCAAGCGCTTTAAGTTCATGTATTTTTAAATAGCATAAATTTGTAAGTTTTATAGTAACAGTATGACACCTTTTATATATCGTAACAACTACTACGTTAAAACTTACGAGCTTGTACGGTTCATTACTTTCATGTTCATTCCATGTGTTTATATTCGCCGCTCAATAAAATGTCATCTCGCCTAAACTCGTACTTCGTTTTCTATTCTTTCATTGTACACAGTACTCCATGATGGTACAACCATCATGAGGTCTTTACTTTTTAACAGCCTATTTTAAATAGCGACATCTTGATAACCTACTTCATCTACCTTTTCATTTATAAGACGAATTCCTAAACCATTTTCCTCATCCCATGAACAATCAAATGAGACTCCTATATCACGTCCATCGCGAAGGAAATCATATGGAACAGAAATACCTACTAATGTTATATGTTCTATTAATTGATCAACTGTTTCAATTAATGGATAGTCTTCATTAAATGCAACATCATAACCAAGCTCATGCCTTTTTTCTTTATAATAATCTAAAATTGGTTGTAATATGCTATGTTGGATTTTTTCCCAATTATCCATTAATGAATTATATGCCACATATTGCCCTTCATCAAAATCTCCATCTTCTGTACCTCCTACTAATAATGCTATCTCTGTGTCCTTTCCCAAAAACTTTATGGTTCTGTATCCTACCCATTTATATTGGTAATCAAGTTCTCCAAAAACTTTATCATTTATTGTCATTTTAAGATCTCCTTATTATTTATTTGCAAATCCTCCAGGCTCAAAGGCTCCTGCGTTTATCTCACCAACTCCGCCAAGGTGTCCAAATTTGGCGTTTATTTCTGTTGGCACAAGTTGCATAGTAACTCCATCATTTAACTCATGCCATGTTAATTTATTTTTCACTCGATATTTTTCTATGTCTTTTGCTGTAATTCCACCAGATTCCATTCCAAATTGGTGTGCCAATTCTGGTGAATTATTAAGTTGACTTGCCAATCTTTCATTTGCTTGCTCAAAATTATAACCTCTAGCAGCATTTCCTTTAGCCCCTTTTCCACCTAACATATAATCAATCTCAATTTGTGCTTTTGCTACAGGTGAAAAATCAGGAACTCCATTTTTATACTCAATTCCATTAATACCAGCTTCATTTAAGATTTTCTGTAACGTAGGATCTGGTGATGGTTTTAGGATACATAAAGACTCACCTCTATCCCCTTCAAAAACGACCTTTGAATTCGTTTCTGCGGGTGTTTGCTTAAATCTTGATTCATATGCACTAGCAAATTCTTCTTGCTTGAAGGCTGGCGGAATATCAACCTCTCTATTACCCGTACCCTTAACTCCCGAACCACCATTCCCCTTCGATGGCACTTTTTACTTGTAGACCACCGTATACAACTGAAGCTGCGATTCCGAGCGGCGGACAGAAGATTGTCGTGACGATCAGTGCTCCGCTGATTGCTACATCACGCCATGCTTCTAATTTTTTCTGTTCGTCTTCTATAGAAGTATACTCAAATCCTCGCATAGATGGGATTAGTTGACGATATTCTTTGTAGTTTAGTTTCGCATCTGGATTTTGCTTTTTGACTTCTTTATACTGCGCGCGAAGTACGTGATCAAAGGCCAGTGAATCTTTGAAAATGTCATCTACTGTTATTTTTTCTTTTTTGTCGTAATGGTTTGCGGGGCACCATAGGCATGCTCACTTGATGATACGCCATATCCGACAATAGCTCTTGTAAACCTTCACGTTCAACTGTTAATCCATCTTTATCTACTGTCGCTCCGCTGAATTTCTTCTACTTGATACATCCAGCTGTATCCGTCACGTACTTGTTCTTCTGTTGAAACTCGTACATAACCAACTCCTTTCTCTTCCATATTGAATTCCTTCCCGTTACGGCAATTAAAATCCCCGTAACGTTTACCTGTTCGTGTGCATAACCTCCATCCGTTAAAACGTACTTTACGATGACTTCAAAAAGTAACACAACCCTTTATTTTTTCCTCTACTATCGTCGTACACTGTTTTCACAGCCACTACAGTCTATAAAACAACAATAAAAATTTAACACTTAATGCACTTATAAAATTATATTGCTCTGTTAAATTTCTACGCTAAAACGCAAAAAAGCACTTGTTTCCTTTAATTGACAATCAAGTGCTTTCAGTTCATATGTTTTTAAGTAGCATAAATTTGTAAGTTTTATAGTAACAGTATGACACCTTTTATATGTCGTGACAACTGCTATGTTAAAACTTACGAGTTCGTTAGTTTTATGTCCATTCCATGTCTTTGTATTCGTCGCACAGTAAAATCTCATCTCGCCTAAGCTCGTATTTCGTTTTCTATTCTAGAATTACACATAATACTCTATGATGTTACAACCATCATGGAGTATCTATTTTCAAACAACCTATTATTTTTTCTATCCACTTCACATAAACTTTGTTTTTCATTGATTTATATATGTGTTAATGTGTTTCGTTATCATATTCGCTTGTAAA
>NZ_JAKUFV010000014.1:0-105340 GCF_022663595.1 Bacillus cereus group sp. BfR-BA-01360 | reverse complement strand
TAACTTATCAAATTTCAGATGAAATAGAAAGTGAAACTGTCACATTTTAGGTGACAGTTTCATTGACAAGATCTTTTTTCAACAACGTGAAGAGAAAGGTTCTTAAAAGAACCTTTCTCTTTTTTAGTTAACGTAATTTTTTTAGCTTAAAATGAACAACGGCACTATAATATGGACGTTTGCTTTCTGGATCCATAACCATTTGGTGAGAAACGCGATGAACTTCAAGCATCAGTGCTTTGTTATTATCTATTTGTTCGTTAATCTTTTTCTCTAAAGAAACTAAGTCGGTTGCTTCAAAAAATTCTACTTTATCCTCTAACATTTCAAAGGTGAATGACATGAAGAAACACTCCTCTCCTGTATTAATCACACTTAGTGTAGCAAAGAAAAGACAGAAATACCATGTACATTTAGATTGACATTTTAGGAAAGAAAGCATATCATACTGATAAAACCGATAAGAAAAAGGGGAATTTTCATGGGTACAGAATTTAATGGTTTATTTGATGAATGGGCTCATACATACGACTCATTCGTACAGGGTGAAGATATACAATATAAAGAAGTTTTCGCTCATTATGAGGAAATTTTAGAGGATGTAGTAAACAAATCATTTGGAAATGTATTGGAATTTGGTGTTGGCACTGGCAACTTAACAAATAAATTATTACTTGCTGGCCGCACTGTTTATGGTATAGAACCGTCGCGTGAAATGCGTGCAATTGCAAAAGAAAAATTGCCAGAAGGATTTACAATTACAGAGGGAGATTTTCTCAAATTTGATGTCCCAAATACGATTGATACGATTGTTAGTACTTATGCATTTCATCATTTAACAGATGAAGAAAAAGATAGGGCGATTGCGAAATATAGTCAATTACTAAACAAAGGTGGTAAAATAGTCTTTGCTGATACGATATTTGTAGATCAAGAAGCATATGATAAGACTGTAGAAACTGCAAAACAACGAGGTTTTCATCAGTTAGCCAATGATTTGCAAACAGAATACTATACACGTATTCCAATCATGCAATCTATTTTTGAAAAGAATGGCTTCCATGTTACATTTACGAGACTAAATCATTTCGTTTGGGTTATGGAGGCAACTAAGCAATAGAAAGAGGGATTAGATTGAGAATTGCTGTAATTGGAGCAATGGAAGAAGAAGTGCGTATTTTACGTGATAAATTAGAACAAGCAGAAACAGAAAGCGTTGCTGGCTGTGAATTTACAAAAGGAATGTTAGTAGGACATGAAGTAATCTTGTTAAAATCCGGTATTGGTAAAGTGAACGCAGCGATGTCTACGACAATTTTGTTAGAAAGATATCAACCTGAAAAAGTAATCAATACAGGTTCAGCTGGTGGCTTCCATCACGCTTTAAATGTTGGGGATGTTGTCATTTCAACTGAGGTTCGTCATCATGATGTGGATGTAACGGCATTTAATTATGAATACGGTCAAGTGCCAGGCATGCCACCAGGATTTAAAGCGGATAAAGAATTAGTTGCATTGGCAGAGCAATGCATGAAGGAAGAAGAAAATATTCAAGTGGTTAAAGGAATGATTGCAACGGGTGACTCATTTATGAGTGATCCAAACCGAGTTGCAGCAATTCGTGGTAAATTTGAAAATCTTTACGCAGTAGAAATGGAAGCAGCAGCTGTTGCACAAGTATGCCATCAATATAACGTTCCGTTTGTTATTATTCGTGCACTTTCTGATATTGCTGGTAAAGAATCAAATGTTTCATTTGACCAATTTTTAGATCAAGCAGCTCTTCATTCTACAAACTTTATCGTAAAAGTATTGAAAGAGTTAAAGTAATGTAACAAAAAGGCAACTGTTTCATATAAAGAATTACATACAGTTGCCTTTTCTTTATTGGCAAGTAAGGAGGAGAACATGATGAAGGTGTATCGTGGGGTTCATGAATTAATTGGTCATACACCGATGGTAGAAATTACTCGTTTTTCACTTCCAGATGGTGTTCGATTATTTGCGAAACTTGAATTTTATAATCCAGGTGGAAGTGTGAAAGATCGTCTCGGAAAAGAATTAATTGAAGATGCATTAGCGAAAGGGCTTGTCACAAAAGGTGGAACGCTTATTGAGCCAACAGCAGGGAATACTGGTATTGGACTGGCACTTGCTGCACTAGAGCATGGCTTACATGTTATTGTTTGTGTGCCAGAGAAATTTAGCATTGAAAAACAAGAGTTAATGAAAGCACTTGGTGCAAAAGTTGTTCACACACCAACTGAACAAGGAATGACAGGGGCAATTGAAAAAGCAAAAGAGTTAGCCAAAGAAATTCCAAATTCATATTCTCCAAGTCAGTTTGCTAACGAGGCAAACCCACGTGCTTATTTTAAAACACTGGGACCTGAAATTTGGGAAGCTTTAAACGGAGAAGTAGATATATTTGTAGCAGGTGCAGGTACTGGTGGTACATTTATGGGTACTGCATCGTATTTAAAAGAACAAAATTCCAATGTAAAAACGGTTATTGTAGAACCAGAAGGATCTATTTTAAATGGTGGTGAAGCAGGTTCACATGAAACGGAAGGGATTGGTCTTGAATTTATTCCGCCGTTTTTAAAGCCGTCTTACTTTAATGAAATTTATACGATTTCTGATAAACATGCCTTTAAACGTGTGAAAGAATTAGCACAAAAAGAAGGACTCCTTGTAGGAAGTTCATCAGGCGCTGCATTTCATGCAAGTTTGCTAGAAGCGGAGAAAGCAAAACCAGGCACAAATATTGTAACGATCTTTCCAGATAGCAGTGAGCGTTACTTAAGTAAAGATATATACAAAGGATGGGAATAAAAATGAGAGCAAAAACAAAATTAATTCATGGTATTCGCATAGGAGAACCTTCAACTGGATCTGTCAATGTGCCCATTTATCAAACAAGTACGTACAGACAAGAAGCAGTTGGTAAGCATAAAGGTTATGAATATTCACGCACAGGAAACCCAACACGTGCAGCTTTAGAAGAAATGATTGCAGTACTAGAAAACGGTCATGCGGGATTTGCATTTGGATCCGGAATGGCTGCAATTACAGCAACAATCATGTTATTCTCAAAAGGAGATCATATCATTTTAACGGATGATGTGTATGGTGGAACATATCGTGTTGTGACAAAAGTATTGAACCGCTTTGGTGTTGAACATACATTTGTAGATACGACAAATTTGGATGAAGTAGCTACGGCAGTACGTCCAAATACAAAAGCGATTTATGTTGAAACACCAACAAACCCACTATTAAAGATTACAGATATCAAAGCAATTTCTACATTTGCCAAAGAAAAAGGTTTGCTAACAATTATTGATAACACATTTATGACTCCTTATTGGCAGTCACCTATTTCTCTGGGAGCAGATATTGTCCTTCACAGTGCAACGAAATACTTAGGGGGACATAGTGATGTAGTTGCTGGTTTAGTTGTTGTAAATAGTCCGCAATTAGCAGAAGATCTTCATTTTGTTCAAAATTCAACAGGTGGTGTTCTTGGACCACAAGATAGTTTCTTATTACTACGCGGTTTAAAAACATTAGGTATTCGCATGGAAGAACATGAAGTAAACTCACGTGCAATTGCCGAGTTTTTAAATAACCATCCAAAGGTTAATAAAGTATACTATCCAGGGCTTGAATCGCATCCGAATCATGCACTAGCAAAGGAACAGGCAAACGGATACGGTGCTATTATTTCATTCGATGTAGATAGTGAAGAAACATTAAATAAGGTACTTGAGAAAGTACAATATTTCACACTTGCTGAAAGTTTAGGGGCTGTTGAAAGCTTAATTTCAATCCCGGCACAAATGACACATGCTTCTATTCCAGCTGACCGCCGTAAAGAACTAGGTATTACAGATACATTAATTCGTATTTCTGTCGGTATTGAAGATGGTCAAGATTTAATTGAAGATTTAGCGCAAGCGTTGGCATAATGAAAGAGCCGTGAATAACGGCTCTTTTTTTGGCAAACTTCTCCCTCATTGACTGTATTTACTTGCTTCAAAAACTATTAGAATATGATAAAGTGATAGGGAGGAGTGGTAAAAGTTGAAAGAATTGCAACAAAAAATCGCAGATTATACTCGCTTCGGTCAAGTCCTCCTTGCAATATCCACCTTTTTTATGATTGGTTTATTGATTCCAAATGGAGGAAGAGAAACGGTACAATTCTTTGCGATGATGGGTGTTATTGTTTTGTTTTTAGGAATGGCGTTTTTCTTTTTTAAACGTATTAAAGTGTTGCGTGATCAGTTAGAGGAGAACGAGTATGAATAGATGAAACGCTACAAGAAGAATATATCTTTTTGTAGCGTTTTACATTGACAATGATAATCTTTATCAATTATAATGTAATAGAAGATAGTTTTCATGTGAGATTTTGGAATGATTAGAACCAAATGGAATATCTAGTATATATCTGAAAATTCTACACCCCCCTCAAACCTGTAGTTTTCTTTATACTAGTTATCATATGGAAGCAGTAAACAAGTTTTGTTTACTGCTTTTTTTCGTCAAGACTTGTATATCGCTGTAATAATAAAGGCAGCATAGAGATTTAGTTCCTCTGCACCACGTTTATCATTTGCAGTATGAAAAGCAACTTGCTTTTCCCTCAATAACTTCTTTCTGTTAAAAGTTGAATTTTCCCCATATTTTTGTTCACCTCGTTTATAATAGATGTAAAACTTACAATATACTGTACATTCTGAAATGTATCACAGATCAAGGGGGAATTACCATTTCTACCATTGAAGATATTGCGAAGTTAGCTGGAGTATCAAAAGCGACGGTTTCTCGAGTACTCAATCGTCATCCTTATGTCCGTCCAGAATTGCGGGCAAGGGTAGAAGCAATTATTGAGGAACAAAACTATGTACCAATAGCAACGGCTAAAGATTTGAGGCGTCTTCAAACAAATTTAGTTGGTGTAGTTGTTCCAAATATATATCATCCTTTTTTTAGCCAGTTAATTCAAGAATTAAGTTATATATTAAAAAAAGATCATTACGATATTGTGATTTTACAGTCAAATTATGAGATGGATAAGGAGAGAGAATTTTTACACTACATTAAGACGAAAAAATTAGATGCATTAATTTTTATGACACTTTCGTTACCGATTGGAGAAGTAGAAGAGGCAATGCACTTCGGGAAAATTGTTATTTGTAATGAACATGTTGAAACAGAAAAGATTTGTACAGTTCAATTTAATGAAGAGTTAGCGGGATATATGGGAACGAAACATTTGATTGAAAAAGGATATACAAGGATAGGTTTTTGTTACGATACATTAAAAAGTAAAGCACAGCGCCAAAGGTATAAAGGTTATAAAAGAGCATTAAAGGAATATGGCCTACAGTTACAGCAAGAATGGGTGTTTTCAAACTGTTTTGAATTAAAGGATGGAGAAAAGGTGATATATAGTATTTCCTCCATGCGCGATATTCCAGATGCAATCTTTACAGGTAGTGATGAAATAGCTGCAGGTATGATTATGACAGCACAACGATTACATATTCATGTTCCACAAGATTTAGGAGTGATTGGATTTGATAATCAACCTCTTTCAATGATTATGACTCCTAACATAACAACAATACAGACATCTATTAGAAGCATGGCCCAACATTCAATTTTTTTATTGCACAAACAGTCGCGAAAAGAACATGTACAGCAAATCCGATTGCCAGTTGCGATAATAGAAAGAGAATCTACAAGAAGGAGGTAGTAGTATGTTTCATACAGATCGTTTGCAGTTTCGGAAATATACAATGGCTGATTTAGACTTTTATGCTTCGTTATGGGGAAATGAAAAAGTAATGCGCTATATTGGAAATGGGACACCTAAAACATATATGCAGTGCAAAAAAAACCTCGAAAACTGGGTTCTTCCAGGTTATCAAAATGGTTTAGGACTATTTCTAATGATCGAAAAAGAGACAGCAGTACCGATTGGACATGCGGGACTTGTGCGGCAACAAGTAGACGGTAAAGAAGAAATTGAAATTGGCTATTGGTTACTTCCTGCATATTGGAGAAAAGGTTATGCAAAAGAAGCAGCAGTAGCATTTCGGGACTATGGATTTCAAGCGCTAAGACTAAAAAAATTAATTTCCCTTATCAACCCAGATCATCCCGCTTCTATCTTTGTTGCTAGAAAAACGGGATTGAGCTATGAACAAACAGCCTCATTTCATGGGAAGGATGTTCTTGTCTATGCGATCAAGAGAGCGGAGTGATGAGGAGCAGAAAGTGATACTTCTAGAGTTGTATAAAACATATAAGAATATTATGATATATTATACAATAAGAACAACCTTGAGGAGTAGATATATTAGGATAAAGCGAATGACAATGCGTTGGAAAATCTATATATTTAAAGGGATAAGAGCAGGAAAAAGGCTTGTTTTCAAAGGAAAAACAAGCTTTTTTCCTGTTCGTAACAGCTCGATTGGTGAGGAAGAAGCCCTCAATGATCAAAGTTTCACTTTATTGGTTTTAGAGTAATTAGTAAATGTGTTTTCGATTTTCTGCATGGCTAGAGATGAGTAGTAATGCAGGTTCTTCCCCAATATTTCGAACAATATGAGGCACACAAGCACTCCAAGAAAACGAATCACCTTCTTCTACAATTGCAATATCTTCTCCATGCTGTACTTCTAATTTTCCACGTAAAACAAGATGACATTCTTCTCCTTCATGAGCGTTTGGTTTATTCTCTTTCGGGAATTCAACAGGAATCTCTACTAAAGATAAGCGCAGACCACCTTGTTCTGCTACATGTTCAATTCTTTGCTTATCTTTTCCATATACGCTATATTTCCGCTCTTCTTTTTTGACAATTTTCATACGATTTTTTTGTTCAAGCAATAAATAAGGAAGAGGAACATTTAGGAAATTGGAAATCGTTTCTAAAGTTGAGATAGATGGTGAAGTTTTATTATTTTCAACCTGGCTCATAAACCCTTTAGAAAGTCCTGTCCCTTCACAAATTTGAGCGATTGTGATGCCTCTGCGTTGACGAATTTCGCGTATTGCAGAACCAATATTCATAAAATCAATCTCCTTTTTGTAACAACTATTTGTATCATAGCAAAAAAAATATATTTTTTCTTAAAAAATGAATTGACGAATAAAAAAATTTATTATATGTTTTGTAATGTTAATAAAAGTTTTATATAACAAAACTATAAAGGAGAGAAAGAAATGAATCAACGTATTGGTAACTTAATTATTCGTATCGTGTTAGGAGTAACGTTCTTCATGCACGGTTTAGTAAAATTCCAATCAGGAATTGAAAATATTGCAGGATGGTTTACAAGTATCGGTTTACCGGGTGGACTTGCTTATGGCGTAGCAACAATGGAATTAATTGGCGGCTTATTATTAATTATCGGTTTAGGTGTAAGATATGTTGGACTATTATTTGCAATCATTATGGTTGGAGCAATTGTAAAAGTAAAATGGTCAGCTGGTTTATTAGGAGATGGGAAAAATCCTGGTTTTGAATTAGATCTTGCATTATTAGCAATGGGACTTCACCTATTTATTGCAAAAGCTGATGGTTTTATAGATAATTTCTTAAAAGCAACTATGTTTAAAAAAGACTAATCTTTGCGGGGGTATAACAATATGAGCTTTCAGCTTCATCCCAACACAGCACTTGGTATTGTTCATCTATACGTATCAAATATAAAAAGATCACTAGAGTTTTATACGAATGTATTACAATTCACAGTAATTCAAGAAGAAGAGACAATCGTTACACTTGGTACAAATGCAAATGAACCACTTCTTATAATAGAAGAACAGAAAGATGCTTTACCGAAACAGAAAAATCGCACAGGTCTATATCACTATGCAATTTTATTACCGACGAGACAAGAGTTAGCAAATGTTCTGCGTCATCTTGTAGAGAAGATATATCCGTTGCATGGTGGGGCAGATCATTACTTTAGTGAGGCTCTTTATTTAGCTGACCCAGATGGGAATGGAATAGAAATTTATCATGATCGCCAAAGAGAAGTATGGCGTGATGAAAATGGAGAGATCCCGTTTGTTAGTAACCCGTTAGATGGTGAAGGATTATTACAGCAAGGAGAGGCATGGAGTGGATTCCCGAGTGGTACAGTGATAGGACATATTCATTTCCATGTATCTGATTTAGGAGAAGCAAGACAATTTTATGTAGATGGTCTAGGATTTGATATAACGATTCCACCTCGAAATGGTGCGTTGTTTGTTTCTGCTGGTGGGTATCATCATCATGTCGGTTTAAATACATGGCAAGGTGAAGGAGTGCCATCACAAATGCCAAATTCTATCGGCTTGAAATATTTCACAATTGTATTAGCAAATGAAACGGAAACAGAAAAGGTATGTAAAAGCTTAAAAGATATTGGTATTATTGCAACGTACAAAGAGGGAGTATTACAAGTTGAGGATCCATTTGGTCATCGTATTCACTTGATTACAAAAGAAGAAGCCTAAGCGCGGCTTCTTCTTATTTTTTTATAATCGCTTTTTCATTCTGTAAAAAGAGGTCATCAAATTGTTTTGCTAAATCAAAATCAAGTTTTGTTAGTCCTTTTGCATTCCATGATGACAAAGTGAGAATTACTGCTTTATACTGAATAAGGATAAATGGATGGTGATTATGTTCTTCTGATAGTTTGGCGGCTTCAGAGACAAATGCGACACCTTTTAAGTAGTCGGAAAACATATATTTTCTTTCAATCCATTTTTCATCTTTCACTGTCCATTTATCTAGCTTCTTTAATTCCTCTTGTACTTCATGATCTGTTAATCGTTGCATTATTTTTCACATCCTTTATTGGAAGTAAAGCAAGTCCATTATGGATTAAACGTTGTACAGACTCATTTTCTGTAAATGTAGAGAGTTGTTGCAGTAAGAAAGAGGCTGTTTTTTGATCTTTGTTATGTTCCACAAGTAACTCTAATATTTCAAGGCGGAGTAGCCATTCTTTTTTATAGAATTGATTTAATACTTCATGTATGGCTACTAATTGTGCTACATCTGAATCTTGCAGCTCACCTTTATTTCGAATATCTCGAACCATTTGATACATACGATCTAGCTCTGATAGTGAAAGTGGTGCGGGGGTTTTTTCTATTTCTTCATCCATGGGGAAGAATGAGGCTGCATCGGCTGCACCTGGGAATACAGATGTAATGTTAGAACCAACTGCCATATCAAATGTTCCCCATGAAGCATCAAATAATAAGCGATCTTTATAAACAACAGTGCAATTTGTAAAGGAAATAAGAACGACTTTCTCATCCTGTTTTATAATATCAGTTACAGTTCCTTTTACGTGAACACCGCTTGCAAAGGAAAGATCAGTATTGTTTCCAATTAGAATACCTAATGATTGTAAAGATTCCTCTGTACAATCTTCTAATGCTATATTGTTTTGCAATAAACCAATTGGTGTACCAAATCCATCTTCGTGTACAGCTGTTGAGTGATGAGGCAGTTGCTTATGATTGAATGCTAAAGCGGTTGGTGTATTGGTTTTTAGATAAATTACTTCACCAACCTCATTTTGCACCATCTCTGAGAATGTACCTGTAATTTGTAAACCACTACTTAGTTCAGCAGTCGCTATGTTTTCAGAGCGAATTGCTTTTTCTAATCCTTCCGCACCACCCGTCTGAAAAGCCATTGTTTTAGAAAATGCTTCAAGTGCTTCTATCAGTTCTTCAAATGACTGACAGACAAATAATTGCGGCTGCATTTTCGTCACATCGTATGTTGTCTTTATGCAAGCTTCGAGCGAGAATGGAACTTTTTCAACAGCATCTGTTAAACAATACTTACTTTCGCCTACAGAAGACAGTAGACCAGCTCCGTAAATTTTAGGATTGTCTAGATCGCCAATCAGTCCATATTCAACTGTCCACCAAAAAAGGCGAGAAATTTGTTCCGCTTCTGATACACCTGAAACTAGTTTTTGTTTTTCGATTACTTCTTTTTCCGCTGCTTCAATTTCTTCAGGTGTTGAAGTTGGACTTTCTTTTACAATGGTGAGTGTACGAACTGCTTCAAAGGCATCATGCTCTTCCTTTGTTGAGAAAGCTTTTGCTCCAATTTGTCCAAAGCGTTTTACATACTTGGCATATGTAGGATCAAGTAAGATGGGAGCATGACCTGCTGCTTCATGAACGATATCAGGTGCTGGTGTATATTCAATATTTTCTACTTTGCGAATATCTGTTGCGATTGGTAGTAAACCATGACCTTGAAAGTCAAAAAATGCGACTCCGGGAATCAGACCATCAATCGTTACAGCTCCCCATCCGCTTGGTGCTAAACATTCATTCATTTCTTCCACTTTTGGAATTGCGTCTATATTAATACCAGATGATTTTAATCCGTTCACATAAGCTGGATGAGCCACATCTTTTAGAAAGTTATGGTTTTGCCTCATAATATAGCGCCATACAGCATGATTAATGGGTGTGTACTGATCATAATGTTGCTTAGACACAAAAGGCTTTAAATGCGCTGGAATTTCTGTCTTCTTCATTTCTACATCCTCCTTTTTTCTCTAATCAATTGATTGTAAGTTCTTTCTGTCAGTAGAAATTCACTGAAATATCGCCCTTTACAAAATCTATCACCACCAGTTAAAAAAAATATAATCGCTTATAAAAATTTTATCATAAAATTTTGAATTATTTAACATTTGTTTTGTGAGAAACAAAAAAGTTAGTGCTAGATTATTTGATCAGGAAGATGAAATAGTAGTACCCTATTCATCCTGCTATTTTAGGATAGCTTAGTTGGCGAAGGTTCGTACTGAGTAGAGATGAAGGAAGCGCCACTGATTAAAATTGTATCTTATCTAAAATATAGCGATGGGGGAATGATAAGGAGAGAAAGAAAATGTGTAAAAAGTGGTTTTTTCTTATAATTTGTATATTTTATCCGCGATCATGATTTATGGGTAAAAATAAACGGTAAGGAAACACAAGTAACAAAAGGAGAACATATTACAAAACCGAAATGGTCGCTTCTGTTAAAGAAGTTTAAGAAACCCACCTAAAATATACTTTTAGGTGGGTTTCTTCTAATTATTTATGCGTTTTATTTGGCTTCTTTTTTCCAGGGTTTCCATTTCCTTGCCGCTTTCTGTTTTGTTCATCTTTTGCTTGCTTTTCATGCAATGTGTTTAAGTAATCATTTGAACTATTCATGAATGATTCCTCCTCAAAGTTTCGTGTTCTCTCTGTTACTATAACCAATTGTGGTAGAAATGATGATTAGAGGTTTAGGGGGAGATAAATGATTTTATGTATGAAATTTTTTGAGGGGAATACTGTAAGTGGAAGGGATTAGGCTGTCGTTATTGAAACTAGTATGATAGTATATATAGAATTTCATACAAAAGAGGTGAGAGATGAAACTTTTTTGTAAGGCATGGTCAAGGAGTACATACCAAAAATGTGCCAGCAAGCTTGCAAATCGAGCATCCTTATTTGACAACAGAAGGGAAGCAACAAGCGTTGTTACTTCGAAAGAATTTACCTCTGAATGAAAATAATGTGCTAATTGTAAGTCCGATCCTTCGAACTTTACCATGTGATTAGTTGTTAAATTGGAAGCTCATTCAAAAGTTATTTCCTAATTTCTTAGTAGGAGATAGTAAGAATAATCTGTTATGGAAGGAATCAATACAATATTAGAACAAGACTTTATGAATCTAGCAGACGAATGCATAAGATGGTGCTATACATTATATGCAAACAGAATTTATCTTGTATCCCATGAGGGAACAATTACAGCATATAGGCAGTATTTGCAAAAAAAAACATGTTAACAAGAGAGGATTTTTTAGAAGAAACAGGTATATATGAATGAAAGCGATGAGTGGAGGGAGTATATGAATATTGCATTAGTAGTCGGTGATTATTCCGATCTAGAAGCACAATCACTGCGATCGACACTTGAGTGTTTTGGGGCGAGAGTGATTACCTATTGGATTGGCCGGCCGCGAGATTTGATGGAAGTTCTTTCGGGAGAAGTTTTGTATGACGATATAAATTATATTGTTTTTTGTTTCCATGGCGACGAAGGAGAAATGATAATGGGAGAATTAGCTGAAGAAGTATATGAAGAAAATGAACCGAGAGGAAACTTTGGTGTAACAGAAATTAGCAAATATGCAAGATTGCATAATAAGCATATTTTTAATAGTGGATGTACATTAGGAAATAGGAAACTTGCAGAAGCATTTCTAAATAGCGGAGCAAAAACTTATATTGGTTCGGTAGATGATGTCGATGGAAATGCAGCATTAATGTTTATCATTCGCCTATTTTATGGGCTAATTAATCATAAACAAACGATTACGGAAGCATTTCAAACAGCAAAAACAATAGATGATGAAACGTATACTTTCCAATTATATAGATGAAAAAAATGGCGTGCTTATTCCATATAGGATGAGCACGTTTCACATTTATTACATAATTTTTTTACATTCTTTTAATGAAAATAATTATCAATTGTGGTATGATATTTTCAAGTTTTTATATGTAATAGAAGTAACTATATAAATATTAGCTTTAGATGTTTTATATAATTGTCAAAAACTATTCATAATTAACATTTAAAAAATAAGTAACTAATGTTATTATATTTAATGTAACTAAATCAATTACAACTATAGGAGGAAGAAATGTTTATTCAATTTTTAAGAGAAAACAAAGCGGTTTCTTTTGTATTAGCGATTATTCGTGTTTATCTTGGTTATACATGGCTAATGGCTGGAATCGGTAAATTACAAGGAAAGGGATTTGATGCGACAGGGTATTTACAAGGAGCCATTGAAAAATCAAAAGGAGCACAACCGGCTGTACAAACTTGGTGGGCATCATTTTTACAAGATTTCGCAATTCCGAATGTAGATCTATTCAATACGCTTGTAACATGGGGAGAAATTCTAGTTGGAATAGGCTTAATCGTAGGTTGTTTAACAAAAACAGCTATCTTTTTTGGTCTTGTAATGAACTTTTCCTATATGTTTAGTGGGTCTATTGGTGTGAATCCGCAAATGGTTATTTTATCTATGCTTATTCTTGTTTCGAGTATGAATGCTGGCAAACTGGGACTTGACGGCTGGATTGTAGCAAAATTATTCGGTTCAAAACAAAAAAAGCGACAGAAACAAGTTGCTTAATATAGGAAAAGGGTATCTCATATACGGGATACCCTTTTGATTATTTTATTGGTGAAATAGGATTTTTTTCAAAGAACTTGTTTACATACCCGACAAATTCTTCTGGCTCTTGACGGAATGGAGCATGATAGCCTTTTTCGATAATATGGAAAGTGCTATTTTTCAAGAATTGATGATATATTTCTCCTTCTTTCCAAGAAACGCGATTGTCATTTCTTCCCCAAATAATTAAGGTCGGAGTGGTTATTTCCGCCGCATTAATATTTAGACGGCGAGGCCATAATTTCATTTTGTTGTAATGCTTTTCATCATTTCGTTTAAATTTCACTTTATTTTCATCGTAATCGGAAATAGAAGAAACATTGCTTAAATCTGCAGATAACTTTGGTTTAGGTGATCCGTTTTTATTCGTTAATGAAGTAGCGCCTGTAGCATCTGCTAAAATAAGGTGCGTGACTGCTTCAGGGTATAAATATGTTAAATTGAGAGAAATTTCTCCCCCCATAGAATGGCCGAGTATTGCAAATTTATCATAACCTAGTTTTTTCATTAATTTATAATATAAATTTGCGTGAGTTGGGAAAGAATAGTAAAAATCCATCGGTTTTGATGATTTTCCAAATCCTAAAGCATCAACAGCAATAATTGTATGATCTTTTGCTAAATTTGAGTAAATTTTTTGAAAGCCATCTGATGATCCGCCGAAACCATGAATCATAAGTAGCGGAGGTTTTTTGTCACCGATTTGTTTAAAATAAATGGTTTGTCCATCTATTTCTACCATTTTTTCATTGGTAGTGACTGCAGCGGTAAAGATATCTTTTGCTTGTTTTACCGGTTTTTCTGCCGCGCTACATGATGCGAATAGCATAAGAGCGAGACAGCCGACGATATAGCATTTTATTTTATTCAAAGATGTGTCCCCTTTCTAGCATAAGGCTGCATCTATCATAGTAAATAGCATATCACGATTTCCAGGAAGGTGTTTTCCATTTCTTATCATAAGTGGAGAACGTAATGTTTCCTGAAATTGTTCATTTTGTAAGGAAGTGCGAAATGTGATGTGTGATTGCGGGACATCAATCCGAATCACACCATTCCACATTTGAGAGAGTTGCTGTAACAATAGAATAGCATCTTCTTCCTTTTTCGCGATAAGAGGTGTTACACATAGAATATTTCCTTTTTGTATACAGAGTGTAAAGGCATCTATAGTACCATTCGTTTCGAGTTTGAGAGAGAATGCTATTCTAGGGAGTAATAATGAATAAAGTTGCCGTCGATTGGCACCTGTTGCGGTTTGATCAAGCTGGATGAGAGAGTCAAAATCGCGTGGCGTAATTGTCTTAAAATGGCGGGATTTCATAGTTGGATTTATAACGAGTTTTTCAAAGCGATGGACATTTGTTATTGTTTCAAACCTAAATGATTGATATAAAGGTACGCCGGCGTCGGTAGCAATAAGAATAGTAGGAAGAGAAGAATCGGCGAATTGTAAACAATGTTCTAGTAAGGCGCGGCCAATACCTTGTCTCTGAAAATTTGGATGAACGATTAACATACCGATAGAAGAATATGCTGGTTGAAAGGGAAATACCCCGCCAGCGGCAATGAGTTTTTTATTTTTTATATAGCCTAATAATGTCCCGATTGAAAGATACAGTTCAAATTGTTTTTGCATGAAAGACTTAGGTTGCAACCATCCAACGGACTCACAAAGGGATAGTAAATCTGGAATGTCAAAGTTGTTTAATCGTTGTATTTTCATAGAATCGCACCTCATTTCTTTTTAGTTAAGTAAACTTTAGTTATGAAAGATATTTCGGTTTATACTGCTTGCTTTGTCTAAAATGGATACAAATATTTTATCATAAGAAAAGGAAGATAAACTCGTTTTTTGTAAAGGTCAAAATACTTGATAGGAAAGGACAAAGTTATACAAATTATAACGATAATTTACATAACTTAACAAAATGTTTACGTGAGCCTAATCTTTTCTTAACAGTTTTTCAGTAGATTGGGTAGTGGGAACTGAATAATCTGTTGGGGGGACAAAAAGTGAAGAAAATGATAAAGAAAGCATGGCCATTTGCTGTTGTTGCATCGTTAGCAATTACTTCAGTTGCAACATGGAACTTTACACATTCGGAAACAATTAAAGCAGATAGCAAAGAGAATAACGCGAAAATCAAGAACGTTATTGTATTAATTGGGGATGGGATGGGCCCTTCTTATATGACAGCTCATCGTTATATGAAGGACGATCCAAAAACATTTGGAATGGAGCCGACAGAATTTGATAAACATCTTGTAGGGACGCAAAAAACATATCCAGAAGACGAGCATGAAAATATTACGGACTCTGCATCGGCTGCAACAGCAATGTCAGCTGGTATCAAAACATATAATGCAGCAATTTCAGTTGATAATGATAAAGCGGAAGTCAAAACCGTGCTTGAGCAGGCAAAAGAACAAGGGAAAGCAACAGGGTTAGTTGCGACTTCTGAAATTACGCATGCAACGCCAGCTGCGTTTGGTGCTCATGATACGAACCGTAAAAATATGGATGGTATTGCAGATGATTACTTTGATGAAAAAATTAATGGAAAACATAAAATAGATGTTATGCTTGGTGGCGGTATGAAAAACTTTGCGAGAAAGGATCGTAACCTTACAGAGGAATTTGAAAAATCTGGTTATAGTTATGTAACAGATCGAGAGCAATTGTTAAAGGATAAAAACGATCAAATTCTTGGTTTATTTGCACCAGGTGGTTTAGATAAAATGATTGATCGCAATGATAAAACACCTTCATTAGAAGAAATGACAAATGCAGCAATTGATCGCTTAAAGAAAAATGATAAAGGTTTCTTCTTGATGGTAGAAGGGAGCCAAATCGATTGGGCTGGTCACGATAATGATGTTGTTGCAGCGATGAGTGAAATGGAAGACTTTGAAAAAGCATTTAAAGCGGCAATTGAATTTGCGAAAAAGGATAAGCATACGTTAGTTGTAGCAACGGCTGATCATTCTACAGGAGGCTTCTCTTTAGGTGCAAATGGTGAATATAACTTTAAAGTAGATCCTCTGAAAGCTGCTAAACGTACGCCAGATTTCATGGCAAATGAAATTGCAAAAGGTGCCAATGTAGAAGAGACATTGAAAAAGTATATTGATTTAGAACTAACGCCAGAAGAAATTCAAGCAGTAAATGAGATTGCTCCGTCAAAAGATGTGACGAAGATTGATAACGCAATTGAAAATATCTTCAATAAACGATCTGTTACGGGATGGACAACAGGCGGACATACCGGCGAGGATGTAAATGTATATGCATTTGGTCCAGGTAAATACTTATTCTCAGGTGTTCAAGAAAATACAAACTTAGCAAAACGTGTATTTGATATTGTGGGTGGTGGTGACCCGAATAAAGGTAGACGCTAATTGTGAAAAAAAGCGAGGCAATTTGCCTCGCTTTTTTATCCCGCTATTTTAGGGCAGCCTGATTGGTGAGGGCTCATAATCAGTGGGGGATGAAGAAACCCCCCACTGATTAAAGTTTCACTTTATTTTTTTAGAAGGAAAAAACATGGATTAATTTTTAACCTTATAATGGCAATGAAATTTGATTTGCACATGCTTCAATTTCATCGATATCTTGACGAATTGTTGCCATTTTATTATCCAACTCTTCAGCTTTCATGGCAGCATCATGTAGTTCATCCTTTAAATATTCAGGGATGTTTCCTTCGTATTTATAATAGAGCTTATGTTCTAAGCTTGCCCAAAAATCCATTGCCAGTGTACGTAACTGAATTTCAGCAAAGACACCCTTTGTACCAGAATTCAATAATAATGGATACTTGATGATCATATGCAAACTTTTATACCCATTTTGCTTCGGAGAGGCTATATAATCTTTTACCTCTATGACTTGCATATCTTCACGATTTTCAATCACTTGTTTTAAATGATAAATGTCTTCTACAAAGCAACATGTAATTCGAATGCCGATAATATCATGTAAATGTTTTTGAGCATTTGCGATTGTTGGAGCCAAATTTTTACGTTCTAACTTCTTTATAATGCTTTCTGGTTGTTTTAGTCTTGTTTTTATATGTTCAAACGGGTTATAGTCTTCTAGGAACTGAGCTTCCCGATTCATAATTTCAAATTTTGTTTTTAATTCTTCTAAAGCAAATGTATATGGTAATACAAATGTTTTCCAATAGTTAATAGTTGATTGGTTATACTCCATTTATATACACACCTTTTTCATATTTACAACTTAGGTTGCTTATTATACTAAATACCAAATCATATAAGCACATGCTGCAAATGATGAAATCATGAAACGATATTTGGCTTTCATATTCTTTAACTCCTTTCATCTCCATTTTCTATATCGATTTAAAAAATTGTTAGCAAATTGATTATGTACAATTGTAATAGTAATAGATTGATGTGAATTTCGTATGAACTAATTGTTTCGATTGTTTGTCTTTTTTATAGTGAGTACAAGAATTACTTGGATCTGAGATATTTTAATTACATCTTTACGCATGATAGGTTAGTTAACCTCTTATTTGTATATTGAATAAAAATGATTGTTGGTTTTGAAAAATTAGCAAATGCTAGACGATCTGCGATAAAATTTTTAAAGATATAGAAATTCCGTTGTAGCAAAGATGTTGGCTAATGCCAATCGACATTCATCTCTCAAGTAATCATTGGGAGATGCCCTTCATATTCCTTGAAGTGGAAGTTTTCTGTCGGAAAACGATAGAGTATAGATAATATGCATAGAAAATTTTTCGTATGTAATTGACAAAAGGGATGTTTCTGTATATGATATAAATCGTAATGATTACGTTTTAGTTGTAAACTTGAATTAGAAAGGAGGGGGCATATGCGTGTCAATATTACATTAGCTTGTACAGAATGTGGAGATCGTAATTATATTACCAAAAAGAATAAACGAAATAATCCGGAACGTATCGAATTAAAAAAATATTGTCCACGATTAAAGCGAGTAACATTGCATCGTGAAACGAAGTAAGGCAGCTAGAAATATCTAGCTGTTTTTTTATAGATGTCCATTCCTTTTTATGGAATAATAAAAAGAATAGACAGAGGATGGGAGAGGATATGATGAATGCAAACGATCAAAAAAGAAAAGAGCAAGTTGCACATATTATTGAAATTCCAGATGAATATGTGCTTGTTGTAGATGATAAAAAAATGAATGAAGAGGTACATCTTCTTTGGTGGGAGAAATGTGGTAAACCAGAGGAAAGCATTCAAGTATGTTTGCGGAAAGAGGATGGAGAATTATTAGAATTATCTATTTGTAAAGAAATAATGCAAAAACAAAACGGAATTGCTGAGCCAAAAGCGAAGGAAATTGCAGATGCATTTATAAAAAAACATGCACCTTATATACATGGAGAGTGTAACTTTATATATGTAACTTCAAAAAAAGAGTGTATTGCCGTTGAATATAAACAAGAAGTACATGGATGCCCTTTACCTCGAACGGGTTGCGTAGTGGAAATAGATCTACTCGGAAATATTATTACATTTAGAAACGAAGGAATAAAAGAAAGACCAACTTGGCCAAGTTCCATTATTAAGAAGGAGGTTATTTTAGACAAATTGCGAAAAAAACAGGAAGTGGAACTTGTTTTTGTACATCTTTCTCACGAATGGCTTGCATATGAAAATCGCGAAATGAAGGATGGATACAATCTTGTATATGAGCCGATTACAGCACATGCTTTTATCAATCCGTGCACAGGAGCAGACTTACATGATAGAAGTCATTATATAATTGAAACAGCCTCATTGCCATCTTTGAAAGAAAAAGTGGAAATGGCAACCGACGTTTATCAACTACTGCATATAGATACGACAAAAATGAAAAAAGTACATGAAAAGTCAGAAGGAAGAGAATTGACAAGCGTTTGGACAAAGGTGTCAACGGAAGAAAAGCATCGAAAAGATAACGATAAATCTTTTGATACATATTGTAGACAACACATTCCTATCTTGCAGTATGAAGAGGCAACGACTATAACAATTGATCAAGAGACAAATCAATTGCTTACATACTGTAAGTGGGGAAAGACTGCGTGCGAAGAACCAATATTAACACGTAAGCAATGTTTGGAAAAAGCATTGCAATTTTTAGGGAAAGTGTTTCCACATTTTGAAGAACATCTTCGCATTTGGAAGAACCAAGAGGATGATGAGGATCTAGGGCATTTTAATTTTTATGTGTACGTGAATGGGATTCGTATTGAAGGTGAGATGGTGAGCGTTGTTATTGATGCATCATCAGGAGAAGTAGACATGTATCGTGGCGTATCGCAACAGGTAATTGAACAGCTACTCAGTTATGACACAAATGTAAAAGTAAATCAAGAAACAGCATTAGATACGTACTGTCAGGCGCTTCATGTACGGTTGAAATGGTTTGAAGAATGTGAGACCAATCCGCCTCAGTATCAGCTTGTCTATGTGCCAACGACCGGGAACATAAGTGAGGGATATGGTGCAGATTATGAAAATAGAAAAGAAATTCGCTATATTGACGCCCATACAGGAGAAAAGATTTGGAGTAAGTAAGTTTGCCAAAAAGTCCATTGAGGACTCTCGATGGACTTTTTAATACCTCTCTCAAATAGTAAGTGAATTGGTTTTAATGAAATTTAAGTATTCCTTTTTCTACAGCATATATATTTATCATCAGTCTCTACCGCAAAATCGTGAGCACGTTGATGTTTAACTTCTCCACGCACAGGTAATATGTTTTAATGATGAATTTTCATATTTAAATGGGTACAGACACAAACAACTTCACGCCCACATACATATAGTAAAGACCACTATTTTGGCGGGGGTGAAGGGTTTGAGTTTATTCGCCGCAATTGGATATATGGTTCGTGAAGTGTTTGTGTTTGTTTCTTATGTGAAAAACAATGCGTTTCCACAACCATTGTCACCAGATGACGAAAAAAAGTACTTAGAGTTAATGGAGCAAGGGGATGCTCAAGCGAGAAACTTATTGATTGAACATAACTTGCGGCTTGTAGCCCACATTGTTAAGAAATTTGAAAACACAGGTGAAGATGCAGAAGATTTAATCTCAATCGGCACAATTGGGCTTATTAAAGCGATTGAAAGCTATTCAGCAGGGAAAGGAACAAAGCTTGCAACATATGCAGCACGCTGTATTGAAAATGAAATTTTAATGCATCTCCGCGTTTTGAAGAAAACAAAAAAGGATGTTTCACTTCATGACCCGATTGGGCAAGATAAAGAGGGTAATGAAATATCACTTATCGATATTTTGAAATCTGAATCAGAAGACGTGATCGATATGATTCAACTTAGTATGGAGTTAGAAAAAATTAAAGAGTACATTGATATTTTAGATGAGAGGGAGAAAGAAGTTATTGTAAAGCGTTTTGGACTCGGACTGGATAAGGAGAAAACGCAGCGAGAAATCGCAAAGGCGCTTGGAATTTCCAGGAGCTATGTATCAAGAATTGAGAAGCGAGCACTGATGAAAATGTTTCATGAATTTGTGAGGGCGGAGAAAGAGATGAAAGCAAAGGAATAAGAAAAAGGAACGACTGCATTGATACGGCAGTCGTTCCTTTTTCTTTTGATGCAGGTGATAAAAAGCGAAGCGAAAAGAAGAAATATATGTTCACTGTTGAAAATGATGGATTCTATCTGTAATATTAGAAGGTGCTAACGAATTTATCCAACAGTATAGGGCAGTGAGACTTTCATTGTAGATTGAAAGAAAAATAAAGATGATAGATAGGAGTTTGATTGTCCGTAATCGTTTGATTGGTAAAGGTTCATAATCAGCGGGAAAGGGAAAATCTTGCTGCTTATAGTTTCACTTTATGAAAGAGGCTATATTTTTCTTGTATAATATGTAGACTGTCTGTAATAACGTAAAGGTGTTTATTTAGATAAACGGCATGATATCGCAAGAAAAGAAGGGAAAGCTATATGTAATTGTTATTTTAAGAATGATTAGGAGGTTTCGCAGTTTGCGACGTACATTATATCGACTGATGATTGAACTTACAAATGGGCGTTTTACTTCTTATATATTACGTAAATTTGCACAGTCTCGTTTCAGTTCTATTATTATTCCCTCTTATGCAAAAGTGTTTCAAATTAATCAAGATGAGATGGAAAAAGATTTAAAAGAATATCGAACGTTACATGAGTTATTTACACGTAAATTAAAAGAAGGAAAGCGAATGATTCATGCAGAGGCAGCAGCTGTTGTTAGCCCTGTTGATGGAATTTTTGCAGATTTTGGACCGATTGAAGAATCGAAAACATTTGATATTAAAGGGAAGCGCTATTCGATTGTAGATATGCTTGGCAATGAAGAAAGAGCAAGTCGTTATGCCGGCGGTACATATGTGGTGATTTATTTAAGTCCAAGTCATTATCATCGCATTCATAGTCCACTTTCCGGTACTGTGACAGAGCGGTTTGAGCTAGGGGGAAAATCATATCCTGTAAATGCAGCAGGCATGAAATATGGGAAAGAACCTTTGTCAAAGAATTATCGTTCTGTTACAGAAGTAGATAGTGAAGGAAAGCGTATGGCGCTAGTAAAAGTAGGAGCTATGTTTGTAAACAGTATTGAACTTCTTCATAAACGAAACACTGTTCAAAAAGGTGAAGAGATGGCATACTTTACATTTGGGTCGACAGTTGTTCTGCTGTTTGAAAAAGGAATGATCGAAGCTGTTTCAACGTTAACAAGCGGTCAAGAACTCCGTGTAGGCGAAAAGATTGCAACTCGATTAACCTCATAGTAGTGAACAGTAGAAGTCTATAATAAGCTTGTATGGACTCAAGGAAGTGAGATGTGTCAATGTGTCTAATGAAAATTCCTGAAAGTTGGAAAGTTCATTTTAGTTAAGAGCCATCTTACCGATGGCTCTTTTTACAAATAAGGCATTATTTTATATGTACTTAAGAAGATTTGACAAGCTTGTCCTCTAATGAACGTCTAATGATTTCTTGTTTTATAAGTAAAATAAAGTCAGGATTTAATTTTAGTTCTTTTGCTTTATAATAAGACTCAGTGAGTAATTCGGTAGATAACTGTTCTATATGATTTGTATTCAAGATGAGTCACCTCCTAGTAATTAAGGATAGGTTCTTTGTTGCATCTAATGTATCAAAAAAATATGATGGTCACAAACGCATGGTTATCCACAAAGTGTCGTGGATAAATTGTGTATGAAATGTTAATAATTTCTAAATCGACTGAAATATTAATGTGGAAAATGTGTACAAGTTTATCCACATGCTGTCTATCGAAAAATGTTGTCGAAAAATTTTATGAAAAATCCTCAAAGAGGTGAAAGAAATTGAAACTATTTTTACCAAATGAATACGTGAAAAACGTATATCATATTCAACCAGAAGAGCTAAAAAAACGTGGAATTAAAGGCGTTATTACAGATTTAGATAACACGTTAATTGAATGGGATCGTCCTAATGCCACGCCGCAGCTTGAACAATGGTTTTTGAAAATGAAGGAACAAAACATTCAAGTAACGGTTGTGTCAAATAATAATGAAAAACGAGTAAAGGATTTTGCAGAACCACTTGGTATTCCATTTATTCATAGTGCACGTAAGCCGTTTGTTCGTGCGTTTAAACGTGCAATAGAACAAATGAATTTGAAGCCAGAGGAAGTTGTAGTCATTGGAGATCAGATTTTAACAGATGTATTAGGTGGCAATCGAGTTGGGCTACATACGATTTTAGTTGTACCAGTTGCACAAACGGATGGATTAGTAACGCGCTTCAATCGAAAAATTGAGCGAAGAATTATGAAAAACATGAAGAAAAAAGGTTTAATTCATTGGGAGGAATAAAGTTTGATTGAAACGATTAAATGTATTGGTTGTGGTGTAGAGATTCAGACAGAAAACAAAAATGAAGTTGGATATGCACCGGCTTCATCTTTGCAAAAAGAGCAAGTAATTTGTCAACGTTGTTTCCGTTTAAAGAATTATAATGAAATCCAGGACGTGCCGCTAACGGATGATGACTTTTTACGTATTTTAAATGGAATTGGCCAGTCAGAGGCATTAGTTGTTAAAATTGTTGATATTTTTGATTTTAATGGAAGTTGGTTACCAGGATTACATCGCTTTGTTGGGAACAACAAAGTGTTACTTGTAGGAAATAAGGCAGATTTAATTCCGAAATCTGTAAAACATGATAAGATGAAACATTGGATGCGCTATAGTGCAAAGCAGCTTGGTTTAAAAGCGGAAGATGTCTTTTTAATTAGTGCAGCGAAAGGGCAAGGTATTCAAGAACTTGCAGAGGCGATTGAAAAGTATCGAAACGGTAAAGATGTATATGTTGTAGGATGTACGAATGTTGGGAAATCAACATTTATTAATCGCATGATTAAAGAATTTAGTGAAGAAACTGAAAATGTGATTACAACATCTCATTTTCCAGGAACAACGTTAGATTTAATTGATATCCCATTAGATGATACGTCTTCTTTATATGATACACCGGGAATTATTAATCATCATCAAATGGCTCATTATGTTGGGAAGCAAAGCTTAAAAATAATTACACCAACAAAAGAGATTAAGCCAATGGTATTCCAATTAAATGAAGAACAAACATTATTCTTTAGTGGATTGGCACGCTTTGATTATGTGAGCGGTGGTCGTCGTTCATTTACTTGCTATTTCTCAAACCGTTTAACAATTCATCGTACAAAGCTAGAAAAAGCAGATCAATTACATGAAAAACATGCTGGGGAATTATTAAATCCACCAACTCCAGAGGAATTAGAAAGCATGCCTGAATTTGTGAAATATGAATTTAATATTCGTGAGCCAAAAACAGATGTTGTATTTTCTGGATTAGGATGGGTTACTGTGAACGAACCAGGAGCAAAAATTGTTGCTCATATACCAAAAGGAGTTAGTGTTTCATTACGTAAATCTTTAATTTAAATGGAGAGGGATTTATGAAACAATTATATGGTGTAATCGGAAATCCAATAGGACATTCCTTATCACCGCTTATGCATAATGATGCGTTTGAACATTTAGGAATAGATGCTCATTATCATGCGTTTCTTGTAGAAGAAGAGATGCTAGGGGAAGCTGTGAAAGGGTTAAAGGCGTTAGGAGTTTCAGGGATCAATGTAACGACTCCACATAAAGTTGCTATTATGAAATATTTAGATGAAATCGATCCGTTAGCAAAGCAAATCGGTGCAGTAAATACTGTTGTTCATCGAAACGGCAAGCTTGTTGGTTATAATACAGATGGAATTGGGTATGTTCGTTCTTTGCAGGCTATTAGTAAAGAACCCTTACGTCACAAACGTATGTTATTACTCGGTGCAGGTGGTGCATGTCGTGCTATTTATTGTTCGCTAGTAGCTGCAGGAGTAAAAGAAATCGATATTGCCAACCGGACGGTAGAAACAGCAAAGCAGTTGATTGCAAGTAGCAAAGAACGGGTTGTTTCAAAGGCGCTTTCACTAGAGAAAGCGACGGAAGCACAAGAGAATTATGATGTGCTGATTCAAACGACAACGATAGGTATGCATCCACATGTACAACATACGCCAATGCAAATTGGCTCTTTAAAACAAGGGGCAATTGTTTCTGATATTATTTATAATCCTTTTGAAACGAAGTTCTTACATGATGCAAAATTGAGTGGAGCGATTATTCAAAGCGGTATTGATATGTTTGTTTATCAAGGGGCACTTGCCTTTGAGATGTGGACTGGAATGATGCCAGACATTAATAGAATGAAACAATTAGTAATAAGAAAGCTTGGAGGATAATGATATGTTAACAGGAAAACAAAAAAGATTTTTACGTGCAAAGGCGCATCATTTAACACCGATTTTTCAAGTAGGAAAAGGTGGCGTAAATGAAAATATGATTAAACAAATTGCAGATGCATTAGAGGCTCGTGAATTATTTAAAGTGAGCGTATTACAAAACTGTGAGTTTGACCGCCGTGAAGTTGCAGAAGAACTAGCACAAGGTGCGGGGGCAGAAATTGTTCAGGTGATTGGAAGTACAATCGTTTTATATAAAGAATCAAGAGAAAATAAGCAAATTCAACTTCCATAATCGTCGAGGACTTGTATAGTTTTTTTCGAAAAAATACGTATTGTAGATGAAATGAACAGAAGTAAGCTTTTCCAAAAGAGCAGTTCTTGAGGGGGAGAAAGTGAAACTTTGATCAGTAGGGAGGATTCCTCGCTGATTAAAGGCCCTCATGAATCGGGTTGCCCCAAAATAGCGGGATAAAATAAAGGAGGCATTTCCTTTGAAAAAGATCGGAATTATTGGTGGTACATTTGACCCGCCGCATTATGGACATTTGTTAATTGCGAATGAAGTGTATCATACATTAGAATTGGATGAAGTTTGGTTTTTACCTAATCAAATACCGCCTCATAAGCGGAATCGAAATGTTACAAGCGTAGAAGATCGACGAAAGATGTTGGAGTTAGCAATAGAGAAAGAAGGCTATTTTTCACTTTGTTTAGAGGAGCTTGAGAGAGAAGGACCATCTTATACATATGACACTATGTTACAATTAACGAAGAAGCACCCGGATACAACGTTTTATTTTATTATTGGCGGTGATATGGTGGAGTATTTGCCAAAGTGGTATAACATCGAAAAACTGCTTGAACTTGTAACGTTTGTTGGCGTTGCAAGGCCGGGCTATACTTTACAGACACCTTATAAAATTATGACGATAGAAATTCCGGAATTTGCTGTTTCTTCATCTTTACTGCGAGAGAGGTATAAGAATAAGAAGACGTGTAAATATTTGCTTCCAGAACAAGTACAGTCATATATTGAGAGGAATGGGTTGTATGAATCGTGACAAAGCTCTTGAGATTGTAAAAAAACAAATGCATGAAAAGCGCTATATACATACGATTGGTGTAATGGAAACAGCGATTGAATTGGCTCAGCGATATGGTGTGGATGAGAAAAAAGCAGAGATGGCTGCTATTTTTCATGATTATGCGAAGTGTAAACCAATTCAAGAAATGGAAGATATCATTAAACGGACGGATTTGCCAAAAGATTTGCTTCAATATAATAAAGAGTTATGGCATGCACCGGTTGGGGCATACTTAGTAGAAAAAGAAGTAGGCATTACAGATCCAGAAATTTTGCAAGCTATTACATATCATACGAGTGGACATGAGAAGATGACAATGCTTGATAAGGTTATTTATGTAGCGGACTATATTGAACCTGGACGCAAGTTTCCAGGCGTGGATGAGGCGCGAAAGTTAGCGCAGGAGGATATAAATAAAGCATTATTATTTGCATTAAAGCGTACGATTCAATTTTTAATGGAAAAGAACCAAACGATTTATCCGTTAACATTTCAAACGTATAATGCAGTTGTAAAGGAGGAAATTACTGGATGAATAATAAAGACTTATTAATGCTAGCAGCAAAGGCAGCTGATGATAAACGAGCAGAGGACATCGTAGTATTAAATATGCAAGGGATTTCACCAATTGCTGATTACTTTATCATTTGTCATGGGAATTCTGATAAGCAAGTACAAGCAATCGCGCGTGAAATTAAAGCGAAGGCACATGAATTTCAAATTGATGTAAAGCGTATGGAAGGGTTTGATGAGGCGCGCTGGGTTCTTGTAGATCTTGGTGATGTTGTAGCACATGTATTCCATAAAGATGAGCGTGATCATTATAATCTAGAGCGCCTATGGGGCGACGTACCGCGCGAAGATATTACAGAAGAGTTAAGCCAATGAGATATGAGCAATTCGCATTACTGTACGATGAACTTATGAATGATGTCCCATACGACAAGTGGGTAGAGTTTACAGAGGAGAGTTTGCAGCAGGCGGGGATGAAAGAAGCGAAAATCCTTGATGTAGCTTGTGGTACTGGGAATGTAACGCTTCCACTTGTACAAAAAGGCTATGATATGACTGGTGTAGACCTTTCGGAAGAAATGTTAGCAGTTGCCCAGCAAAAATTAGGAGCAAAAGGGCATTTCATCCCATTTTATCAACAGGATATGAGAGAGTTAGATGTTCCTGGAGAATTCGATTGTGTAACGATTTTTTGTGATTCATTAAATTATGTATTGCAAGAAGAAGGGATACAAGAAACATTTAAGAGAGTATTTCAACATTTACGGAAAGATGGTTTATTTTTATTTGATGTGCATTCTTTATATAAAGTTCATCACATCTTTCAAAATGAAACGTATACAGTAAATGGAGAAGAGATAGCCCTTATTTGGAACTGTTTTCCTGGAGAAGTACCAGATAGTGTGGAACATGAATTATCATTCTTTGTCCAAGATCCAGAAGAAGGGGTATATCACCGATTTGATGAATATCATATCCAGCGTGCATATCCGGTTGAATTGATTACGAAATGGCTTGAAGAAGCGGGTTTTTCTGTAATCCGTGTTATGGGTGATTTTGAACGTATGGAAGTAACAGAACAGACAGAACGCATCTTTTTTATGGTGAAAAAGAATGGATAAAACGAAAAGCAACCTATTCATTGGTTGCTTTTCGTTTTATTTTGCAAAAATAAGAGAAGAAAATAAAGGATTTTATATATAGATGGCGTATTCTTTACGTGTGCCTGCTAAATTGCTCTTCTGCACCAGCTAAATCTTCTGCATATTTTTTATGTGTTCGTTCGAATAACTTGTGGAACATATCCCCGCCGTGTTCTTTTAAAATTTGGATTCCTTCTCCAGTGACCCCACCTTTTACACATACTTTTTCTTGTAATGTCGGTAATGTGAAAATTTCCTTTTCAAGCAATTTCCCCATCCCAATGACCATTTCACTTGCTAAAGTAGTAGCTTCTTCGTGAGTAATTTTTGTTTGCTCTACCGCTGCGTCAATAAAGGCCTGTAATAAATAACTAAAGAACGCTGGTCCGCAACTTGCAATATCAGATGAAACGCGCGTAATATCTTCTTCAATGATTATAGGTGTAGAAATATTTTTGAATAAGTTCAGTAATTGTTCTTTCCATTCCTCAGAACAGTTTTTTCCAAATGTGAATAGGGAAGCGCCAGAGAATGCTCGGTTTGTAATGCTTGGAATAATGCGTGCAACGTGACAAGAAACCACTTTTTCTAATTGGCTGGCTGATATAGGACTAGTGATAGAAATTAAACATTTTTCATCGGTCAAGTAGGCGGTATGTTGTTTTAAAATAGGATAAATATCTAAAGGTTTGACGCAAATAAAAACAAGTTCTGAACGTTCTATTACTTCTTGCACTGTTTTTGCTATACAAATAGAAGGATACTTCTCTTTTATATGATATGCTTTGGCAGGCGTACGATTAATAATAGTGAGGCACGAAGGTTTGACAGCGCGTGTTTCTAAAAAAGCATCAATGAGTATATTTCCCATGCTTCCTGTCCCTATGATTCCGATGTTCAATGTTTCATCCCTCCTTCGTAACATCTTTCTCCTAAACAATATGAACTATGTTGTGAATTTATGAATTGGAGGAATAAAATGATGTGGAATTTACAAAAGAAGTGGTTTGCTTTATTAGGAGCTGCTGGATGTGTGATTGTTCTTTTTTTATGGCAGACAAACAATCAAGAAGAGAAAGCAACGGTTCAACTTCAATCAGCGACAGCTATGAAACGCGAAGAGAAAAATAAATCAAAAGAATTGGAAACAAAAGAACAGAAAAAAGAAATTATAGTTGATATAAAAGGGGCTGTGCAAAGAGAGGGAGTTTATGAGCTAAGAGAAGGTTCTCGCGTGAAAGATGGTATTGAAAAAGCAGGAGGGTTTTTGCCAGAAGCGGATGTAACACAAGTAAATTTAGCTCAAATTATGCAGGATCAAATGCTTTTATATATTCCTAAAAAAGGAGAGCGATTACATGAAACAACGCTACCGGTTCAACAATCTGGAAAGATACCGATCAATCAAGCTTCAAAAGAACAGCTTGAAAACATAACAGGAATCGGTCCGAGGAAAGCGGAGGCAATTATAAAATATCGCGAAGAGCATGGAGCATTTCAAAAGATAGAAGATTTGTTGGAGATAGATGGGATTGGAGAGAAATCACTTGAAAAGATGAAAGATCAAATTATGATTCCATAAAGCAAAACGGGAGTCGTACCATATGAATTGCAAAAGATGAAAGGAGTGTAAAGCCCTCTTTGATTATACGACTGCAAATTTTATGGGAATATAATAAAATATTGACGAGCTTTTTCTTCTTTCGCTACACTACAGATAGACAAAAAGGTGGGTGAAGATATGGAACGAATTTCTTGGGATCAATATTTTATGACGCAAAGCCATTTGTTATCGCTACGTAGCACATGTACAAGGCTTGCAGTAGGAGCGACAATTGTCCGCGACAAGCGAATTATTGCAGGTGGTTATAACGGTTCAATTAAGGGCGGTGTTCATTGTATAGATGAAGGGTGCTATGTCATTGATAATCATTGTGTGCGTACAATACATGCAGAAATGAATGCTTTATTACAGTGTGCGAAATTTGGTGTAAAAACAGAGGGTGCTGAAATTTACGTCACGCATTTTCCTTGTTTGCAATGCTGTAAAGCGATTATTCAAAGCGGTATTACGGCCGTGTATTATGCGCAAGATTATAAAAATCATCCGTATGCGATAGAGTTATTTAAACAAGCAAATGTGACTGTAAAACATGTTCCTTTAGAATATGATATTGCATCATTAGAGCAACAAGAGCGTCATACGCAATTGAAAGAACTGTTTTCTTCGTTAGAAAAAGAAGATTTAACAATGGACGAACTACAACGAGTATTCACAAAAGCGAAACAAATGCTATAAGGAGTGAGAATGAGTTGCGTAGGCAATGGGGCTATATTGCAATTTCTTTTGTAATAGGAATTGCAATTGCCTGTTCCTCGTCCCAATTATTGGGTACGATTTTATTTGGGTGCTATTTTTTATTCTGCACATGCCGTACTTCGCGTCAAACCCTCATGTTCTGTATAGTAGCGTGTCTTAGTAGTTTTCTTTATACATCATATATTGAACAGGAAAATAAGCCTTCTATACGTTATGATTTAGAATCCATAACGGGTTTGATTCAAAATACTCCTCTTATTAATGGGAATCGCCTCTCTTTTCAAATAGAAGATAACTCAAAAAATAAAGTGCAACTATTTTATAACATGCAGTCAGAGAAGGAAAAGAATGTGCTGCGCGGGTTACGTGTGGGGATGGTATGTACTTTTAGAGGAGCGTTAAAGGAACCGCCAAGCGCTCGGAATTTTTATGGATTTGATTATAAAAATTACTTGTACAAACAAAGGATTCATTTTTTGTTTGAGGCAACCGCAATAATGGATTGTAGCAACAATCATGTTACATTTGTAAATTGGCTTTTTCAATTGAGACAAAAAGCAACGTTGGCAGTTGCAGAAATGTTTCCCGAACAATCGGGTGCATTTATGAATGCACTATTATTTGGAGACCGCCAATTCATGTCATATGAAGTGGAACAACAATATCAACAGTTTGGTTTGATTCACTTGCTTGCTATTTCAGGTTCACACATTGTATTACTATCGGCAATTGTATATTTTGTTTTGCTTCGAATTGGTGTAACAAGGGAAAGAACAACAACTGCTCTTATAATTTGTATCCCGCTGTATATGTTTTTTGCGGGGGCATCTCCTTCTGTTATGCGAGCCTCTATTATGGGTACTTTATTGCTCATAGGGGTGATGCATTCCTTTCGTTTATTCAGTATAGATGCGATTAGTGTAACAGCTATATTCATGCTCATATATGATCCATATATGCTTTTTGATATTGGATTTCAATTTTCGTTTATTGGTAGTTTGGCGTTATTGTTATCTGCAAATACATTGTTACAGCATAACCGCGGAGTGATTCAAAATGCAATCATCCTTTCTCTTATTTCACAACTTGCCAGTATCCCGATTACGCTCTATCATTTCGGTTATTTTTCTCCATACAGTATTCCCCTCAATTTGATTTATGTTCCATTCCTGTCTTGTATTGTATTACCGTGTAGCATCATTATTTTTTTATGTATGATGATTTTCCCTCCACTGGCAAAAGGAATTGCACATCTACTATCTATATGTTTACGCATGTCTAATGATGTTTTGCAGTATTGTGAAGCCTTTCCTTTTGTACGGTTTACGTTTGGACAAACTCCTCCATTTCTTGTAGTGCTTTATTCCTTTAGTATCATTATTATATGTATCGTGTGGGAAAGAGCGATTAGGAAAATATTTTTATATTTCGCCTTTGGTATCTTCTTTTTTTTATGTATGTGTCATTATCTATCTCCATATTTTCGCGCAAGTGGCAGCGTGACATTTATTGATGTGGGACAAGGTGATGCGATATTGATTCGCCTTCCGTATGATAAAGAAGTGTATCTTATTGATACAGGAGGGACAATTCCGATAAAAAAAGAACATTGGCAACAGAAGAAACATGAATTTTCTATTGGGGATGATGTGCTCATTCCTTTTTTACAAAAGCAAGGAATTCGCACGATTGATAAGTTGATTGTGACACATGGTGATGTCGATCATATGGGAGCGGCTAAAGAGGTAGTATCAGCTCTTGATGTAAAAGAAATTATATTTGGAAAAAAGAGAAAAGATTCTGTATTAGAAGCTGAATTGAAGTACCTTGCGCAGAAAAAAGACATGCGAATCAATAAGGTGAAAGAAGGCGACGGATGGAAAGTTGATGAAGTGGAATTTAGAGTATTATCACCGGAGGGAAGCGAAACAAGTGATAATGATTCTTCTATTGTTCTATGGGCGAAAATAGGAGAATTTACATGGTTGTTTACAGGAGATTTAGAAGAAAAGGGTGAGGAACGTATAGTAAAACAATATCCAAACTTGCGAGCGGACATACTAAAAGTTGGGCATCATGGGAGCAAGACATCTTCTACTGCTCCGTTTTTGCGGCTTATTCAGCCGAAGAAAGCGATTATTTCGGTAGGAGAGCATAATCGATATGGACATCCGCATGACCAAGTATTAAAGCGCCTTGAGGAAATGCAAGTGGAAGTGTGGCGGACAGATAGGGAAGGAGCCATTTTGTATACTTTTCAAGGAAAGAATGGAACATTTCAAAGCAAATTAACATATGATGAAACACAGAAAAGGATGAAAAAAGACCGCAAGTAGCGGTCTTTAGGAACCTATAAATTTAATGATTGTTGCAATAATAAAAAGTGTTGCGAAAAAACCAAATGAGACGATAAATCCTACCCCTGAATCAACAGCATCATTACGTTTGCTTTGAACGTTTTGCTCAAATTCATTCATTTAGCATCCCTCCCCAACATTCCACTTTAGTATAAAATATTGTCAGAAAAAAATCTACAATTTCTCCGCATAGATAGTAAGAGTATCCCGTGTATTCTCTTTTTTAGAAGGTGAATATCCCAAAAAATAAGAAAGATTTACATTACCAAGCATGTTAACAGTTGGTACTTATACTTGGAGAGTTGCTGTAAATAATAAAAGTAAAGTGGTTTACCGCACACCAATAAGATTCCCGGGGCTTATTGCGTGGCGTTTTATATAAATAAAGGAACAGGCAAATACCTGTTCCTTTGGACTTGTAAAACATTACATCCACCAGTAGTATAAAGGTATATTGCCAAATTAGGGAGTAGGAAAAGTATGAGTGATATACATAAGAAAATTAAAAAGAAACAGTTTGCTCCGTTTTATTTATTGTATGGAACGGAAGCCTATTTTATAAATGAAACAATCGATTTAATTACAGTAGAGGCACTTGCCGAAGAAGATCGTGATTTTAATATTGTTACATATGATTTAGAAGAGGCGTATTTAGAGGATGTAGTAGAGGATGCAAGGACGCTTCCATTCTTTGGAGAGCGAAAAATATTATTAATAAAGTCCCCGTTATTTTTAACATCACAGAAAGAAAAATTGGAGCAAAATATAAAAATCCTTGAGGAATATATTGCTGAACCATCTCCATTTTCGATCATGATTTTTATCGCTCCATATGAAAAGTTAGATGAGCGAAAAAAAATTACGAAGTTATTAAAGAAAACGGCTGAGGTAGTAGAAGCGAATGCTATGCAAGTACAAGATGTTAGGAAATGGATTGTAAAGCGTGCTGAAGAAGTTCATGTGCATGTTGAAGAGGCGGCTGTAAGTTTGCTTTTGGAGCTCGTAGGGAGCAATGTAACAATGTTAGCAAAGGAAATGGATAAGTTAACACTGTATGTTGGAACGGGCGGAGACATTACAACAAAACTTGTAAGTGAACTTGTACCGAAGTCAGTTGAGCAAAATGTTTTTGCCTTAACAGAAAAAGTCGTAAAAAAAGATATAGCAGGAGCAATGAAAATATTAGATGGCTTATTTACACAACAGGAAGAACCAATTAAATTATTAGCGTTGCTAGTGAGTCAATTCCGTTTATTACATCAAGTAAAAGAACTACAGCAGCGAGGATACGGACAAAATCAAATTGCTTCGCATATTGGTGTTCATCCGTACCGAGTAAAATTGGCGATGAATCAAACGAAACTTTTCTCATTTGAAGAATTGAAAAAGGTAATTTTCGAGTTAGCGGAAGCGGACTATAGTATGAAGACAGGGAAAATGGATAAGAAGTTAGTTCTAGAATTTTTCTTAATGAGACTGAATCATATGTGACCGGAAAAGTTCATGCGACAATTAGCATGAACTTTTTGTATATAAAAAAACGACCCAAATGGATCGTTTTTAAACGTCTTACGCGTTTACTTTTTTCGCTAAGCGAGATTTTTGACGAGCTGCAGCGTTTTGGTGGATAAGACCTTTACGAGCTGCTTTGTCAAGTTTTTTAGAAGCAGTTTTGAAAGCTTCTTTAGCATTTTCAAGATCGTTATTAGAAACTAAAGCTTCTACAGTTTTAACAGCAGTACGCATGTCAGATTTGATAGAAGCGTTATGTGCACGACGCTCTTCGCTAAGTTTAGCGCGTTTGATAGCAGATTTGATGTTTGCCATACTTTTCACCTCCCTGGTGCGATCGAGTGACTCGATACTTACATAGAACAAGTGATATTCTATCAAACGGTGGAGATAATTGCAATAGCGATATCGATGAAATTTCATATAAAGGAAAGAATGGCTCCGTAGAACTTTGGGAAATCTAACTATATTTACTATAAATTATGGAGGAGATACGATGAAAGAACCATTGGATTTAAGTAAATATGCTGTTAGAACTGACCTTGCGGTAGAGGCGCATCAAATGTTGCAAGAACGGCAACAAGAAAACACCGGTATTCAAGGGGTGATTATAAAAGAGCGTGAAGAAGAAGGGATGACGATTACGAAAGTGACGATTGATGAGAGTGCTTCGGAAGCAATGGGTAAAAAGGCTGGAAATTATTTAACACTTGAAGTGCAGGGGATTCGTCAGCAAGATACAGAACTGCAACGAAAAGTAGAGCGTATTTTCGCAAAAGAATTTGCTTATTTTTTGGAAGAGATTGGGGTTAAGAAGGAAGCGAGTTGTTTAATCGTTGGATTAGGGAATTGGAATGTAACACCAGATGCACTTGGTCCGATTGTTGTAGAGAATGTCCTTGTAACGCGCCATCTTTTTAAATTGCAACCTGAAAGTGTGGAGGATGGATATCGTCCTGTTAGTGCGATTCGGCCGGGTGTCATGGGGATTACCGGAATTGAAACGAGCGATGTGATTTTCGGTATTATCGAAAAAACAAAGCCAGATTTTGTAATTGCAATTGATGCCTTGGCGGCACGTTCTATTGAACGAGTAAATAGTACGATACAGATTTCAGATACAGGGATTCACCCAGGTTCTGGAGTAGGGAATAAAAGAAAAGAACTTAGTCAAGAAACGCTTGGTATTCCTGTAATCGCAATTGGTGTTCCAACAGTTGTAGATGCTGTTTCTATTACGAGTGACACGATTGACTTTATTTTAAAACATTTTGGACGCGAAATGAAGGAAGGAGATAAGCCTTCTCGTTCTTTATTACCAGCAGGATTTACATTTGGTGAGAAAAAGAAATTAACAGAGGAAGATATGCCGGATGAAAAAAGTCGAAATATGTTTTTAGGGGCTGTAGGTATGTTAGAAGAAGAGGAAAAGCGAAAATTAATTTATGAAGTATTGGCTCCGCTTGGACATAACTTAATGGTGACACCAAAAGAAGTAGATGCATTTATTGAAGATATGGCAAATGTAATCGCAAGTGGTTTAAATGCAGCGCTTCATCATCAAATTGATCAAGATAATACAGGAGCATATACACATTGAGTCGCTTTTCGTTGCAATGTGTGTGCGGTGTGATTTTCTGTTTGTTTATCATGCTTGCTGGAATTGGAATGGCAAACTATGGATTGAAGAGTATGAAAGGATATCGGCAGCCGACATATGAACAAATAGCTCATATGACAGGAACGAAACAAGGAAATATGGAAACAGAGATTTTGAGCGAGACGTTTTCTGCAAGTGAAAAACAAAAACAGTTAGAAAAAATTAGAAGTTTTAATATAGTAGAAGGTGTTGGAATGAAAATTGCGGAATTGACTCGTAACATTGTAAAGTTTGGACTAGATATAACAATTGGAAAAATTAGAGGAATTTTTAATGCGTTAGGAGCATTCTAATTTAGAAAGTTGTAAAAAGCCCCCTTTTATGATGGCGTGAGCACAAAATCAAAATATATCATCACTTCGACATGAGATAGCGATGGACCGACAAAGTGAAATTTTAATTAGCGGGAGCTCTTCACCCTCCATTGATTATGAGCCCTTGCCAATCGGGATGTTACTGCCCTAAAATAGCGAGATGAAATTCATCCTTTTGCCTCTAGCGAAAAATAGAAATAGGAATTGACACTTATTATTTTTGTTCAGCTCGTCCAAAAAGCTATACTGTTGTGACGAGCTCTTTGTTTGAAAAAGATTTGTCTCTTAATGTGTACTCGCATAAGATAAAAATAGAATGATTTGTCTTGCAAGTAGCACGAGTTTTCATTGAATCTTTGCTGCTCTATTGATATAATCAGTGCTAGTGTATATTGGCGAGACTATTAGGAGTTGAGAACATAGATGAACAAAGAAGAAAGAGCAAAAAGACAGTCCAAAATTCGTAACTTCTCTATCATTGCTCACATTGACCACGGAAAGTCAACGTTAGCAGACCGTATTTTAGAGAAAACAAATGCGTTAACACAGCGCGAAATGAAAGCTCAATTGCTTGACTCTATGGATTTAGAGCGTGAGCGCGGTATTACAATTAAATTAAATGCAGTTCAATTAACGTATAAGGCGAAAGATGGTGAGGAATATATCCTTCATCTAATCGATACGCCAGGACACGTCGACTTTACGTACGAAGTATCTCGTAGTTTAGCGGCTTGTGAAGGTGCAATTCTTGTTGTAGATGCAGCGCAAGGAATTGAAGCGCAAACATTAGCGAACGTATATTTAGCATTGGATAACGATTTAGAAATTTTACCGGTTATTAATAAAATTGATTTACCAAGTGCTGATCCGGAACGTGTTCGTCAAGAAGTAGAAGACGTAATTGGATTGGATGCTTCAGAAGCTGTGCTTGCTTCTGCAAAAGCAGGAATTGGTATTGAAGAAATTTTGGAACAAATTGTTGAGAAAGTACCAGCTCCAGATGGTGACCCAGAAGAGCCGCTACAATGTATGATATTTGACTCTTTATATGACCCATATCGCGGTGTAATCGCATATATCCGCGTTGTAAATGGTACAGTAAAAGTAGGCGATAAAGTACGCATGATGGCAACTGGTAAAGAGTTTGAAGTAACCGAAGTTGGTGTGTTTACACCGAAAACAACGCAGCGAGATGAGTTAACGGTAGGTGATGTTGGCTTCTTAGCGGCATCTATTAAAAACGTAGGAGATACGCGTGTTGGTGATACAATTACACATGCGAAACGTCCAGCAGCAGAACCATTACCAGGTTACCGCAAATTAAATCCGATGGTATTCTGTGGTCTATATCCAATTGATACAGCTCGTTATAATGATCTTCGTGAAGCGTTAGAAAAGCTACAATTAAATGACTCAGCTTTAGAGTTTGAACCAGAAACATCACAAGCGCTTGGCTTCGGTTTCCGCTGTGGTTTCTTAGGACTTCTTCATATGGAAATTATTCAAGAGCGTATTGAACGTGAATTTAAAATTGATTTAATTACAACAGCACCAAGTGTTATTTACAAAGTGTATTTAACAAATGGTGAAGAAATTGTTGTAGATAACCCATCTAATATGCCAGATCCACAGTCTATTGATCGTGTAGAAGAGCCGTATGTAAAAGCATCTATTATGGTGCCGAACGATTATGTAGGTGCGGTTATGGAAATTTGTCAAGGAAAACGCGGTACGTTTATTGATATGCAATATTTAGATGAAACACGTGTTACATTAACGTATGAGATCCCGCTTTCAGAAATTGTATATGATTTCTTTGATCAGCTGAAATCGAATACGAAAGGATATGCTTCATTTGATTATGAATTAATCGGATATCAAGTGTCTAAGCTAGTGAAGATGGATATCTTATTAAATGGAGAACAGGTCGATGCATTATCATTTATCGTACATCGAGACTCTGCGTATGATCGCGGTAAAGTAATCGTAGAAAAGTTAAAAGAATTAATTCCAAGACAACAGTTCGAAGTACCAATTCAAGCTGCGATCGGAAATAAAATTGTAGCGCGTTCTACAATTAAAGCGATGCGTAAAAACGTACTTGCGAAATGTTACGGTGGTGACATTTCTCGTAAGCGTAAATTGCTTGAAAAACAAAAAGAAGGTAAAAAGCGCATGAAGTCTGTTGGATCGGTAGAAGTACCACAAGAAGCGTTCATGGCTGTATTACGAATGGACGATGATAAATAAAAAAGGAAGCCGCTTTAGCGGTTTCCTTTATTTTTTAGTTGGTGAATAAATTCGCCCATAAGTTGTGGAAGGTCGTTCCATGCGTGACCAGAAATTAAATTTTTATCAACATGGAAGCGAGTTTGGATGTAAGTTGCACCGCATGCTTCAACTTCTGGACGACAAGCTGTATACGCTGTTAATTCGCGGTTCTTTAAAACGTCTTTAATTACTGTTAAAGCAACAGCGGCATGACATAAAATCATAATTGGTTTATTTGCTTCAAAGAAATGTTTAGCAAGATGTGGGAAACTAGGGTGCATACGGATATGTTCTGGAGCGCGTCCACCAGGAATAATTAAAGCATCGTATTCTTCAGGGTTTACATCTTCGAAAGCCGCATGCGCTTCAAGTTGATAGCCGCGTTTCTCTGTGAAAGTTTGCCAATCCTCAAAGTCATGAACAACAGTGTGTAATTTTTCTGTATTTGTTGGAGAAGCGATTGTTACATCAAATCCTTCTTCAAGACAACGGTAATATGGATAGTAAGCCTCTAGTGCTTCAACGGCATCGCCAGTTAACATTAATACTTTTTTAGACATCTTTATATCTCTCCTTTACAATAGTGATGACACTATTTATTGTAAGGAATAAAAGTGTAATATGGAAGAATGCACTTTTGAGTGACAAGGTAACGAAAAAGTAACTATGTAAGAAAAGTTAGGAGACTACTGATGTCTGAAAATATTCGTAAAGATATTCAAGAAAAAATAAGAAATGGTGATTTTAATTGTGAGAAGGAACTAACGCTTTCTATTATTAGTGGGAAGTGGAAGGTTGTCATTCTTTGGCACCTGGGGGTAGAGGGGCCTCATCGCTTCAGTGAGTTACAACGATTGTTTCCGAATATTTCTCATAAAGTTCTATCAAATCAATTAAAGGAATTAATGGAAGATGGAATTGTGGATCGGACAGTATATCCAGAAGTGCCACCTCGTGTAGAGTATTTTATGACGGATTTAGGCATGACGCTTTTACCAATCGTCGAAATGATGTATGATTGGGGGAAAATGCGAATGAAACAAATTCGTGATGGGTTAGAGAAGTAAAGAACCTCCGAAACGTGGAGGTTCTCTTTTTAGAAAGGTAGGAGTAAAATTTGATGCAAGCTGCATATATCCATATTCCATTTTGTCAGCATATTTGTCACTATTGTGATTTTAATAAAGTATTTATTGAGCGTCAGCCTGTTGATCAATATTTAGAGTATTTGGAAAAGGAAATCGTGAATACGGTGCAAAAGGTGCCTTTTAAGCAGATGAAAACGATATTTGTAGGAGGAGGGACACCGACAGCGTTAAATATGGAGCAGACAAAAAAATTGCTCGATATTATAAATCGTCGTTTACGACCGTTTGCTCCAAACTGTGAAGTAACGTTTGAAGCGAATCCTGGTGATTTGCCAAAAGAAAAGTTAAACCTTCTATTAGAAGGAGGCGTGAACCGAATTAGTTTTGGTGTGCAAACATTTCGAGATGAACTATTGGAAAAAATCGGGCGTAAGCATACGAGAGAAGATGCGTTTGTTGCCATTCGTGAAGCGCAGGAAGTAGGATTTGCAAATATTAATATTGATTTAATTTATGCATTGCCAGGGCAAACAATTGAAGATGTAAAAGAAACGTTAAATATCGCTTTTACACTTGGAGTGCAGCATTTCTCGGCGTATTCTTTAATTGTTGAACCGAAAACGGTATTTTACAATTTAATGAATAAAGGAAAATTACGGCTACCAGGTGAAGAACATGAAGCAAAAATGTACGAGATGGTCATGGATGAAATGGAGAAACATGGGTATCATCAGTATGAAATTAGTAATTTTGCAAAAGAAGGTCATGAAAGTAGACATAATCTCACATACTGGAATAATGAAGCTTACTATGGGTTCGGCGCTGGGGCACATAGTTATATAAATGGTGAACGAATTCAAAATGTTGGTCCGTTGAAACAATATTTTGCTAAAATCGACGAAACAGGGTTCCCTTATCTAGATGTTCATCAAGTAACGGAAAAAGAGAGAATGGAAGAAGAATTGTTCTTAGGACTTCGAAAAACAAAAGGCGTTTTAAAAAAAGCATTCCAGCAGAAATTTGGGGTGAAGATGGAGGACGTCTTTGCGAATCAATTGGCCCACAATAAAGCACATGGATTACTTGAGGAGAAGGATGGTCATGTTTGTTTGACAAGAACAGGGAAGTTACTAGGAAATGAAGTGTTTCAATCGTTCTTAGTGGATTAACGAAATTATTTCTGTGGAAAAAGTTTCACGAATTCGGGACGTTTCCGTTGACAATTGAATGTCAATTTTGGTAAGTTAGTAATAGATTTAGCACTCGGAGATAAAGAGTGCTAACAGAGGTGATGATGAGATGCTTACGGAACGTCAGCTCTTAATTTTACAAACAATCATTGATGATTTTATCGGATCAGCACAGCCTGTTGGATCAAGAACGTTAGCTAAAAAAGATGAAATTACATTTAGTTCGGCTACCATTCGAAACGAGATGGCCGATTTAGAAGAACTAGGGTTTATTGAAAAAACACATAGTTCTTCAGGACGTATTCCTTCAGAAAAAGGATACAGATTTTATGTGGATCATCTATTAGCGCCACAACGCTTGTCCGCTGAGGAAATTGTACAAATTAAGGATTTATTTGCTGAAAGAATTTTTGAAGCAGAAAAGGTTGCACAGCAATCAGCTCAAATTTTGTCCGAACTCACAAATTATACAGCAATCGTTCTTGGGCCGAAATTGAGTACAAATAAACTCAAAAATGTACAAATTATTCCGCTGGGCCAAAAGACAGCAGTCGCAATTATTGTAACTGATACAGGGCATGTACAAAGCAAGACGATTACCGTTCCGGAATCTGTTGATTTATCAGATTTAGAAAAAATGGTTAATATTTTAAATGAAAAACTATTTGGTGTACCTATGGTAGAATTACACAATAAAATTGTGAAAGAAGTTGTGACAGTTCTTCATAAGTATGTCCATAACTATGATAGTGCAATGAAAATATTAGACGGTACATTTCAAGTGCCTTTATCGGAAAAGATATACTTTGGGGGAAAAGCTAATATGCTTGCTCAACCGGAGTTCCATGATATTCAAAAGGTGCGTTCTTTGTTAGAAATGATCGATAACGAAGCTGAATTTTACGATATTTTACGTAAGAAACAAGTAGGAATTCAAGTGAACATTGGTCGCGAAAATTCCTCAATGGCAATGGAAGATTGCAGCTTGATTTCTGCGACGTATTCTGTTGGAGAAGAACAGCTTGGAACAATTGCAATATTAGGTCCGACGAGAATGCATTATGCCCGAGTTATTACCCTTTTACAATTATTCACAAAACACTTTACAGAGGGATTAAATGGGCTGTATAAATCAAAATAATAAATTCGCTCGAGTAATGAAAGAAAATCATTGCTGGTGTGTAACATAAATATATGCTTGGGTGCTCATGCTCAGTGTGAGCACTTGAACACTTTTAAGGAGGTGAAAGTTGTGGAAGAGCGTAACGAACAAGTGGTTGAAGAGACAAAAGAAGCGCAAACTGAAGAAGCTACTATAGAAAAAAACAGTGAAGAATCTGTAACAGAAGAAGCAACTGAAGAAACTGTAGTAGAAGAAAAAAGTGAGGCGGCTCTTTTACAAGAAAAAGTAGATGAATTGCAAGCGAAATTGACGGAAACGGAAGGTCGCATGTTGCGTCTACAAGCTGATTTTGAAAATTACAAACGCCGTGTTCAGCTTGATAAGCAAGCGGCGGAAAAATATAGAGCGCAAAGTCTTGTATCAGATATTTTACCTGCTCTTGATAATTTTGAAAGAGCGATGCAAGTGGAAGCAAGTGATGAGCAAACGAAATCCTTATTACAAGGAATGGAAATGGTGTATCGTCAATTGTTAGAAGCGTTAAATAAAGAAGGTGTTGAGATGATTGAAGCTGTTGGAAAGCAGTTTGATCCTCATGAACACCAAGCTGTTATGCAAGTAGAAGACAGCGAATTTGAATCTAACGCGGTTGTAGAAGAATTTCAAAAAGGTTATAAACTGAAGGACCGTGTGATTCGCCCATCAATGGTAAAAGTAAATCAATAATTTACATAAATGTAGGAGGTTTCGCCATGAGTAAAATTATCGGTATTGACTTAGGTACAACAAACTCTTGTGTAGCTGTTATGGAAGGTGGAGAACCAAAGGTTATCCCAAACCCAGAAGGCAACCGTACAACACCTTCTGTTGTAGCATTCAAAAATGATGAGCGTCAAGTTGGGGAGGTTGCAAAACGTCAAGCAATTACAAACCCAAATACAATTATGTCTATTAAACGTCATATGGGTACAGACTACAAAGTAGAAATTGAAGGTAAAAAATATACACCTCAAGAAATTTCTGCAATCATTTTACAAAACTTAAAAGCTTCTGCTGAAGCGTACTTAGGTGAGCCAGTAACAAAAGCTGTTATTACAGTACCAGCATACTTTAACGATGCAGAACGCCAAGCAACAAAAGACGCTGGTCGTATCGCTGGCTTAGAAGTAGAACGTATTATTAACGAACCAACAGCAGCAGCTCTTGCTTACGGTTTAGAAAAACAAGATGAAGAGCAAAAAATTCTAGTATATGATTTAGGTGGAGGTACATTCGACGTATCGATCCTTGAGTTAGCAGATGGAACATTCGAAGTTATTTCAACTGCTGGTGACAACCGTCTTGGTGGTGACGACTTTGACCAAGTAATCATAGATTATTTAGTTGCTGAATTCAAAAAAGAAAACAACATTGATTTAAGTCAAGATAAAATGGCACTTCAACGTTTGAAAGATGCTGCTGAAAAAGCGAAAAAAGATCTTTCTGGTGTAACACAAACTCAAATTTCATTACCATTCATTAGTGCTGGAGCTGCTGGTCCATTACACTTAGAACTAAACTTAACAAGAGCGAAATTTGAAGAACTTTCAGCGAACCTTGTTGAAAGAACTTTAGAACCAACTCGTCGTGCCTTAAAAGACGCTGGTCTTTCTGCAAGTGATTTAGATAAAGTTATTCTTGTTGGTGGTTCTACTCGTATTCCAGCTGTACAAGAAGCAATTAAACGTGAAACTGGTAAAGAACCATATAAAGGCGTTAACCCTGATGAAGTAGTAGCATTAGGTGCTGCTGTACAGGGCGGTGTGCTTACTGGTGATGTAGAAGGTGTTCTATTATTAGATGTAACTCCACTTTCTTTAGGTATTGAAACAATGGGCGGAGTATTTACAAAATTAATTGAACGTAACACTACAATTCCAACAAGCAAATCACAAGTGTTCTCAACTGCAGCTGACAACCAACCTGCGGTAGATATTCACGTATTACAAGGTGAACGCCCAATGGCAGCTGATAATAAGACATTAGGTCGCTTCCAGTTAACTGATATCCCACCAGCACCACGTGGTATTCCACAAATCGAAGTAACATTCGACATCGATGCGAACGGTATCGTTAACGTACGTGCAAAAGACTTAGGAACAAATAAAGAACAAGCAATTACAATTCAATCTTCTTCAGGTCTTTCTGATGAAGAAGTAGAACGTATGGTAAAAGAAGCAGAAGCAAACGCTGATGCTGACCAAAAACGTAAAGAAGAAGTTGAACTTCGTAACGAAGCAGATCAACTTGTATTCCAAACAGATAAAGTTGTAAAAGATTTAGAAGGTAAAGTAGATGCAGCTGAAGTTGCAAAAGCAACAGAAGCAAAAGATGCTTTAAAAGCAGCGATTGAGAAAAATGATCTTGATGAAATTCGTGCGAAAAAAGATGCTCTTCAAGAAATCGTACAACAATTAACTGTAAAATTATATGAGCAAGCTCAAGCGGCTGCTGGTGCTCAGCAAGCAGAAGGTGCACAAGGAAACGCTGGTGCAAAAAATGACAATGTAGTTGATGCTGAGTTTGAAGAAGTAAAAGAAGAGAAATAATAAAGTAAAATAGCATAAGTAAGATGACAAAAAGTCAAAGTCAAGCGTGCCTTGACTTTGGCTTTTTTCACGAATAAGGCTTAATAAGAGCCTAAGTCTTTTAAGAAGGCTCTTACGTTTTTCTTGTTGCATATTGTAAGAGAGGGAAGTTTGTTGCAAAGCACTTTCTTTCAATGTTAAAATTACGTTTATGTGAACGATTCGGGGGTTACGATTTTATGAGTAAACGAGATTATTATGAGGTGCTTGGCGTAAGTAAAAGTGCTTCAAAAGATGAAATTAAAAAAGCGTATCGTCGTTTGGCTAAAAAATATCATCCAGACGTAAGTAAAGAAGAAAATGCAGTAGAAAAATTTAAAGAAGTTCAAGAAGCATACGAAGTGCTAAGTGATGAGCAAAAACGTGCGCAGTATGATCAGTTTGGTCACGCTGGTTCAAGTCAAGGTTTCGGCGGCGGAGACTTTGGTGGTGGTTTTGGATTTGAAGATATCTTTAGCTCATTCTTTGGCGGAGGTAGCAGACGTCGTGATCCAAATGCACCGCGTCAAGGTGCAGACTTGCAATATCAAGTGACGCTAGAGTTTGAAGAGGCGATTTTTGGTAAAGAATTAAATGTGGAGATTCCAGTAGAAGACCCTTGTGATACATGTCACGGTAGTGGGGCTAAACCAGGAACTACAAAAGAAACATGTAAATATTGTTCAGGAACAGGTCAAATCAGTGTAGAACAAAACACACCATTTGGTCGTATTGTAAATCGTCAAACATGTAGACATTGTTCAGGAACAGGCCAAATGATTAAAGAAAAATGTACAACATGTCACGGAACTGGAAAAGTACGTAAACGTAAAAAAATTAACGTTAAAATTCCAGCAGGTATTGATAATGGTCAACAAATTCGTGTTGCCGGTAAAGGGGAAGCTGGCGTAAACGGAGGGCCAGCGGGAGACTTGTACGTAGTTGTTCATGTAAGAGAGCACGAATTCTTTGAGCGTGATGGAGATCATATTATTTGTGAAATGCCATTAACGTTTGCGCAAGCAGCACTTGGTGCTGAAGTGGAAGTGCCAACTGTTCATGGGAAAGTGAAGCTGAAAATTCCAGCAGGAACACAAACAGGTACAGAATTCCGCTTAAAAGGAAAAGGTGCTCCAAATGTACGTGGTTATGGTCAAGGAGACCAATATGTAGTCGTTCGCGTCGTGGTACCGACAAATTTAACAGCGCATCAAAAAGAATTATTGCGTGAATTTGCAGGGCAAGAAGACAAAGACGACAGCTTGTTTGGGAAGCTTAAACGAGCTTTCAAAGGAGAATAATGGAAACGAAAAATGGAGTTGGTAAATTGTGAAATGGTCAGAAATTAGTATTCATACAACAGAAGAAGCAGTAGAAGCTGTTTCTCATATTTTACACGAAGCAGGTGCTAGCGGTGTAGCGATTGAAGACCCGGCAGAGCTTACAAAAGAACGTGAGCAGCAGTATGGTGAAATTTATGCACTCAACCCAGCTGAGTATCCAGCGGATGGAGTAGTAATAAAAGCGTATTTCCCGCAAACGGATTCTTTACAAGAAACAATTGCAAGTTTAAAATCATCTATTGATGTACTTCCGTCTTACGACATTGAAATTGGTACAGGGAACATTACAATTAATGAAGTTGATGAGGAAGATTGGGCTACTGCTTGGAAAAAATATTATCATCCAGTTCAAATTTCTGATACATTTACAATTGTGCCAACGTGGGAAGAGTATACACCTTCTTCTCCAGATGAAAAGATTATTGAGTTAGATCCTGGTATGGCCTTTGGGACAGGAACGCATCCAACAACAACGATGTGTATTCGTGCGTTAGAGAAAACAGTAAAGCCTGGGGATACAGTCATTGACGTTGGGACTGGTTCAGGAGTATTAAGTATTGCGGCGGCTAAACTAGGGGCAGCTTCTGTTCAAGCTTATGATTTAGATCCAGTAGCAGTGGAAAGCGCGGAGATGAATGTCCGATTAAATAAAACAGATGATGTTGTATCGGTAGGGCAAAATAGCTTGTTAGAAGGTATTGAAGGACCGGTCGATTTAATTGTAGCAAATTTACTTGCGGAAATTATCCTTATGTTCCCTGAAGACGCAGCAAGGGTTGTAAAACAAGGCGGATTATTTATTACGTCTGGCATTATTGCAGCTAAGGAAAAAACAATTTCTGAAGCGCTAGAGAAAGCTGGATTTACAATTAAAGAAGTGTTAAGAATGGAAGATTGGGTAGCAATCATTGCACAAAATGCGTAATATATATTTTATAAATATATGAACGGAAAAGTCTCTCGCTATAAAGGTGAGGGACTTGCCGTTTGTTCTATTAAAATGAGAATGTTTCGTTCTTTTCGTAAGTATGGGCTTACGAAAGGAACGAAACTTTACTAAGGTGATGAGATGCAACGTTATTTTGTAGAAGAGAAGAATGTAAATGGTACAACGATTCGTATCGTTGGCGATGATGTACATCATATTGCCAGAGTGATGCGTATGTCAGCTGGAGACCGCATCTATTGTTGTGTAAATGGGAAAACGGCAGCGTGTACAATTGCTGAAATTACCAATGAATTTGTCGATAGCACTATTGTAGAATGGATAGAGACAACGAGCGAGTTACCCATACTCGTAACGATTGCTAGTGGACTGCCGAAAGGAGACAAGCTTGAGTTAATTTTTCAAAAAGGAACTGAGCTTGGGGCAGCTGCATTTTTGCCATTTCAAGCATCGCGTTCAATCGTGAAATGGGATGCGAAAAAAACGGATAAAAAAGTAGAACGTTTAAAAAAGATTGTGAAGGAAGCTGCGGAGCAATCACACCGGACAGAAATTCCGCATGTATATGCTCCAGTATCATTTAAACAATTGCTTGAAATGAGTAAAGAGTATGATGTTTGTCTTGTTGCCTATGAAGAAGAGGCGAAGCAAGGTGAAAAAGCAAATTTTGCAAAAGCTCTTACAACCATTGAACCTGGCCAAAAACTGCTCATTGTATTTGGTCCAGAAGGTGGTTTAAGTGAGGAAGAAGTATCCGCACTTCGTGAATATAAATTTGTACCATGTAGTTTAGGACCAAGAATTTTAAGAACAGAAACGGCACCGCTCTATGCGTTAAGCGCCGCTTCTTATCATTTTGAATTGATGGGGTGATATCAATGGCAACTGTTGCGTTCCATACGTTAGGTTGTAAAGTAAACCACTACGAAACAGAAGCGATTTGGCAATTGTTTAAACAAAGTGGTTATGAAAGAGTAGATTTTGAAAAAACAGCAGATGTATATGTTGTTAATACATGTACTGTAACAAATACAGGTGATAAAAAAAGCCGTCAAGTGATTCGTCGTGCAGTAAGACATAATCCGGATGCTGTTATTTGTGTAACGGGTTGTTATGCACAAACTTCTCCTGCAGAAATTATGGCAATCCCAGGTGTAGATATCGTTGTTGGTACTCAAGATCGCGAAAAAATGCTAGATTATATTGAACAGTATCGTCAAGAGCGGCAACCAATTAATGCTGTACGTAACATTATGAAAACACGTGTATATGAAGAATTGGATGTACCATACTTTACTGATCGTACACGCGCATCTTTAAAAATCCAGGAAGGTTGCAATAACTTTTGTACGTTCTGTATTATTCCTTGGGCACGCGGTTTAATGCGTTCTCGTGATGGAAAAGAAGTCATTAAGCAAGCGCAACAATTAGTGGATGCAGGATATAAAGAAATTGTTCTAACTGGTATTCATACAGGTGGATACGGTGAAGACATGAAAGACTATAACTTAGCAGGATTACTTCGTGACATGGAAGCAGAGGTAAAGGGATTGAAGCGTCTTCGTATTTCTTCTATTGAAGCGAGTCAAATTTCTGATGAGGTTATTGAAGTATTAGATAAATCTAAAGTAGTTGTACGCCATTTACACATTCCACTTCAATCTGGCTCTAACACTGTATTAAAACGTATGCGTCGTAAATATACAATGGAATTTTTCCAAGAGCGTTTAAATCGCTTAAAAGAGGCGTTGCCAGGCCTTGCGATTACATCGGATGTAATCGTTGGTTTCCCGGGTGAAACAGAAGAAGAGTTCATGGAAACATATAACTTTATTAAAGAAAACCGTTTCTCTGAACTGCACGTTTTCCCATATTCTAAGCGTACTGGAACACCTGCGGCACGCATGGAAGATCAAATTCCTGAAGAAGTGAAAAATGAGCGTGTTCATCGTTTAATTGAATTATCAAATCAATTAGCGAAAGAATATGCTTCTCAGTTTGAAGGAGAAGTTCTGGAAATTATTCCGGAAGAACCATTCAAAGAAGGTGACCGTGAAGGGTTATATGTAGGATATACAGATAATTACTTAAAGGTTGTATTTGAAGGGTCAGAAGAATTAATTGGGAAACTAGTAAAAGTGAAAATTACAAAAGCTGGTTATCCATATAATGAAGGGCAATTTGTTCGCGTTCTCGAAGATGATATGAAAAAAGAATCTGCAAGCGCATAATGAAAAAGCATGCAAACAAAAAGGTTTGCATGCTTTTTTTTATGGTTATGTTTTCAAACTTGCTATGATAAGGACTGAAAACATAATGGAATGTATGAGAATAACATACAAAAGTTCATAATTTTGTTTTCGTTACTTTAAGGTGCGCTGGGATCAAGTGATTGGAAAATAAGAAACGACTGAATGGAGTTTTTGGTCAAAAAATGATCTGCTTTTCTTTTATTCCGCTAAATAGTTGACCTAAAGTGACAAAATGTATTATAATCGTAAAAGACATGCTGAAGAAGTGTTTCTTTTTGCATGCTGAAGTTAGTATGTAAGTGTGATGTTTCGGAGGGAGGGAAAGATAATGTCAAAAACAATCGTTCGTAAAAACGAGTCTTTGGAGGATGCACTTCGCCGTTTTAAAAGATCGGTTTCTAAAACTGGTACACTTGCTGAAGCAAGAAAACGCGAGTTTTATGAAAAACCAAGTGTAAAACGTAAGAAGAAATCTGAAGCGGCAAGAAAGCGTAAATTCTAAGAGAGGGTGTAAGTTATGAGTCTTCTCGATCGTTTAAACGGTGATATGAAACAAGCGATGAAGAATAAACAAAAAGAACAATTAACCGTCATTCGTATGGTTAAGGCTGCTTTGCAAAATGAAGGTATTAAGCTGCAACAGACTCTTACTGAAGAAGAGGAATTAACAGTTTTAACTCGTGAAGTAAAACAGCGTAAGGACTCCCTCCTTGAATTTAAAAAAGCAGGTCGAGATGACCTTGTTGATAAACTGCAAAGTGAAATTCAGATTTTAAGCACATATTTGCCGAAACAGCTAACAGAAGAAGAACTAGCTGATGTAATTAAGCAAGTTATCTCAGAAGTTGGTGCAACATCGAAAGCGGATATGGGTAAAGTGATGAGTGCTGTTATGCCAAAAGTAAAAGGGAAAGCAGACGGATCGCAAGTGAATAAGCTGGTTGCACAGCTATTAGCATAAAAAAACGTCTCATGAGAAATGAGACGTTTTTTTATGCTTTTTTTTGTTTGGACGTGATATTACAAGCCCTTTTTTCATACATATGGGATGAGAGGGGGGTCTTGGAGATGAAGAAGCTGGAACAAATGAAAAATTGGCTCACAAAGCAAATAGACCTACCAGTGGATGTACTAATGGATCTGCCTCGTATTACTCTTGTTGGGCAAGTGCATATTTATATAGAAAATCACCGAGGATTATTAGTTTTTTCTGATAAAGAAGTAAGGCTGTTATTAAAAAACGGTCAATTATTAATTAAAGGACAGTCGTTTGTCATCAAAACAATCCTCCCAGAAGAACTTCTACTTGAAGGTGTAATTGAACAAGTAACATTTTTAGAAAATGAAAAGAAAGAAAAATAAAGAGAAAGTCCTATCATGAAAGTTCTCTTCTTTATGTAACGTTTTAGAGAAGTAAAACAGAGGGGGAATTTGTAATCAGTGAGATTAGATACGCTCACTGATTCATATTTCACTGTATGTTGTACGAGCCATAAAAAGTAGAGAGAAGCTCTGCTTTTGAGAAAGATAGTGGGGGGCAGACAATGAAAAATCAATGGTTTACGAAATGGCTTGGGTATGTCAAAGTACGCATTGAAGGAAGAGGAGTTGAGCGGTTTGTTAATGAGTGTGTACGCAGGAATTTAGTTGTTTGGGATGTAAAGAAAATTGCTGATGAAACATTAGTCTTTTGTATGCTGTTGCGAGATATAAAAAAAATAAGGGAAATTTATCGTAAACATGAATGCAAACTATATTTTATAGGGCGCTATGGCGCTCCGTTTTGGAATAAGCGACTGATTAAAAATAGTGGGTTTTTAATTGGATTTCTTGTCTTTTTTTTCGGTATGATCGCCTTATCAAATATGGTATGGAAAATTGAAGTTACGGGAGCTAAACCAGAAACAGAATATATACTTATGAAAGAATTGGACAAAATGGGTATCAAGAAAGGAAGATTGCAATTCCAAATGCCAAGTGTGGAAGAAATTCAGCGGCACTTGACGGATAAAATTAATGCGATTACATGGGCTGGTCTTGATGTGCAAGGAACAACATATCATTTTAAAATAGTTGAAAAAAATGAGCCGAAAAAGGAGAAGGAGCGACAACCGCAAAACTTGGTAGCGAAAAAGGGAGCGATTATTACGAGAACCTTTGTAGAGGTGGGGAAGCCAGTTGTAATGAAAAATGATTATGTAAAAAAAGGACAGTTGCTTGTTTCGGGCATATTTGGGAATGAAGAAAATCCCACAATTGTTTCCGCAAAAGGGATTGTTTATGGAGAAACATGGTATGAATCTAATGTAACAGTTCCGTTGAAAACCACTTTTCAAGTATATACAGGAAATTCATATAATGAGCATTTTCTTCGATTAGGAAGTGCTAAAATAAAAATATGGGGATTTCAGCATGATAAGTATAGAAAGTCCCAAAATGAAAATATAAAACATGATGTGAAATTACTCGGTTTTACATTACCGATTTCTTATGAAAAAGAAATTGTGCGCGAAGAGGAAGAGGCTAACCGTGAATATACGGAAAGGGAAGCGCTTAAAGTTGCGAAAGAAATGGCAGAAAAAGAATTAAAGAAAAAATTGGATGAACATGCTATGATTGTAAGTGATAAGATTTTGCATAAAAAGGTTGAAGGCGAACAACTAAAAGTAGCATTACATTATACAGTGATTGAAAATATCGCAGAGCCACAACCTATATCTGAATCCGATATTCAAGGAGACTGAGTATGACAGAACAATTAGTAGAGATGAATCAACAAGTAGAAAATCACAATGAAGCAATCGCTCTGTTTGGAGTGAATGATGCGAATTTGAAAGTAATTGAACAAGAGCTTTCTGTATCGATTGTAACTAGAGGAGAATCTGTTCGTGTATCTGGAACAGATGAAGCAGTGGCGCTTGTTGAAAATATTTTACAGCAATTACTAACTGTTATTCGTAAAGGTGTATCAATTACTGAACGGGATGTTCTATATGCAATTCAACTTGGTCGCCAAGGAAAAATTGCTCATTTTGAAGAGTTATATGAAGAGGAAATTTTTAAAACAGCAAAAGGTAAGTCTATACGTGTAAAAACGATGGGGCAAAGGCAGTATATTCATGCGATGAAAAAGAATGATATCGTTTTTGGAATCGGACCAGCTGGTACAGGGAAAACGTATTTGGCTGTGGTAATGGCCGTGCGAGCGTTAAAACACGGTTATGTGAAAAAGATTATTTTAACAAGACCAGCAGTAGAAGCTGGAGAAAGTTTAGGGTTTTTACCAGGGGACTTAAAAGAAAAAGTAGACCCTTATTTACGTCCTTTATATGATGCGCTCCATGATATTCTTGGACAAGAATATACGCAGCGTATGATGGAAAGAGGTACAATTGAGATTGCACCTCTTGCATATATGAGAGGAAGAACGCTCGATGATTCCTTTGTTATTTTAGATGAGGCACAAAATACAACTGGTGCTCAAATCAAAATGTTTTTAACTCGCCTAGGCTTCAGTTCGAAAATGGTTGTTACAGGTGATCCTACTCAAATTGACTTACCAAAAGGGGTTAAGTCAGGACTTTCTATTGCAGAAAAAGTATTATCTAATGTATCGGGACTTTCCTTTGTTAGACTAGAACAAACAGATGTTGTAAGACATCCACTTGTACAACGAATTATTGAGGCGTATGATAAAATGGAATGATCCTATTGGCCGGGATCATTTCTTTTTATTCATTGTAAGAGCTGCTTGTAAAGACCAAATGAATATGACTTAATAATGAATGGGGAATGGAAAGGTTGGCGAATTGCGTATTTTTTAATATCATGGAAGGGTAGTAAATATAAATACAGGATAGGTGCGTAGTGAAATTCAAGGAGGAACACCTTAAAGTGTGTAGTTTATTTATGTGAGTTAACTTTTAGCTGAAAGAAGGAACGCTCCACTGAAATTCGTTTTACTGTATGTCTGGAGAGGAGAAGGTATTGAAATCATGTCAAAGTCTCGAGAAATTTCTAAGTGGTTTCGAAATATACAACATTCGAAAAAGCTAAGCTGGGTTTCTTATATTTTATTAGGAGCCGTGTTGTTTTTTGCACTAATCAACAATGTGAAACCAGAACAACTAGATGTTAAAATGCTCTCTATTTCTAATCAAACAATCCATTCTCCTATCAACATCGAAGATAAGATAACAACAGATAAGAAGAAAAGAGAGGCCGCTCAAAAAGTCGATGATCAATATACGTATAAAAGTGAGTACAAGCAAAATAAAATTGATATTGTGAACTCGGTGTTTGATGCAATTAAAGAAGTAGATGCGGAAACAAAAGCGGTAGGCCCTGATGAACAAAAAAAGGTTACGCCCGCAGACAGGCTGGAGAAACTGAAGAAGAAGTTACCTATAGATTTAACGAAAAGTTTATCTGATGCAGTGTTGTTACAATTTATTAATGCTGATCCAGACCAATTAGAAGCAGCGAAATATCCGGTTATAACAGCTGTTAATAATATAATGAGTTCACATATTAAAATGAATGAAGAAGATGCAGCGAGAAATCGCTTTGTGGAAGAAATCAAAAATATTAATGTTAATAGCGATTTAAAAGAAGCTTTAAATGCGCTTGGAAAGTATGCAATAGAAGCGAATTACTTTTATGATTCGAATGCTACAAAAGAGCGTAAAAAAAAGGCGGAAGATGAGGTCGCACCTGTCTACATATTACAAGGTCAAGTGCTTGTAAAAGAGGGTGACACAATTACTAGAGATATATATGAACAACTAAAATTAGTTGGGCTTCTCGAACAAAGTAATACCTTTCAGCCATTTGTAGGATTAGCAATTGTGATCGGTGTACTCTTATTCTTTATGCATAAGCAATTTGAAGTGTTTTTAAAGTTGAAAAGAGAAGAAAAACCATATATGTTGGCATATACAACAATCATCGCAATTACAGTTGTGTTGATGAAAGTAATTAGTTTGTTCCAAAAGTTGGAGTATGCCGGGATTGCCTTTGTTGTTCCGGTTGCGATGGGATCAATATTAGTAAAATTGATGATTGGCGATCGCTTTGTCTTTCTAACGAGTATGATTTTCTCTATATGTGGAAGTATTTTATTTAATGAAGGTGTAACGAGCACTTTAAATTATAATGTTGGGGTTTATTTCTTATTAAGCTCGTTATCTGTAAGTGTCTTTTTGAGAGAGAAAAATCGTCGTTCTATGATTTTGCAAGCAGGTATTCTTGTGTCTATTTTAAATGTTATTGTGTTAGCGGCTTTATTGCTATTGCGGAATGGGAATTTCTCATCGTTTGAAATTGGCTCACAATTATTGATGGCAGCAGCTTCCGGGATTATTTCCTCCATTTTAGCTATGGGGATTTTACCATATTTAGAAAGCGGTCTTGGAATTGTATCAAGTATGAAGCTTGTAGAACTTTCAAGCCCTAATCATCCGCTTCTTCGCAAAATTTTGTTAGAAGCACCAGGAACATATCATCATAGTGTGATGGTTGCGAACCTTTCAGAAGCGGCATGTGAGGCCATAGGAGCGAATGGTGTGTTAGCACGTGTTGGCGCATATTATCATGATATTGGAAAAACAGTACAGCCTCATTTCTTTATTGAGAATCAAATGGGGATTGAGAATCCGCACGATAAATTAGATCCAGAAACGAGCAGGGATATTATTATTGCCCATGTTACCGATGGGGTAAAGATGTTAGAAGAACATCGTATTCCGCAAGAAATTATTGATATTGCAGCGCAGCACCATGGGACTACGCTATTAAAGTATTTTTATTATAAGGCTATTAAAGAAGATAAAGATAAATATACAGAAGATATGTTCCGTTATCCGGGTTCAAAGGCGACATCGAAAGAATCTGCGATTGTTGGAATTGCAGATAGTGTAGAGGCGGCGGTGCGTTCCATGAACCATCCAACGCCGGAGCAGATTAATAATTTAGTGAAAAATATTATTAAAGATCGCCTACAAGATGGACAATTTAGCGACTGTGAACTTACTTTTAAAGAACTACAGATAGTAGGAAAAACTTTATGTGAAACATTGAATGGGATTTTCCATTCTCGTATTAAATATCCGGAACCACTGGAAGAAAAGGTGAAAGAATGAGTTTAGTAATTGATTTTTTTGATGAAACAGAAGAAGTGAAAGAAGAATATGTGAATATGATTCGTGAGCTGTTAGAAAAGGCTGCACAAATGGAAGGAGTGGAAGATGGGACGGAACTGTCTGTTACTTTCGTCGATAATGAACGGATTCGAGAAATAAATCGTGATTATCGCGGAAAAGATCAGCCTACGGACGTGATTTCTTTTGCTCTTGAAGATATGGGAGAGGGTGAGGTCGAAATCATAGGTGCTGATATGCCTCGTATGCTAGGAGATCTTATTATTTCTATTCCGAGAACAAAAGAACAGGCTGAAGAATATGGCCATTCTTTTGACCGTGAATTAGGATTTTTAGCGTTACATGGATTTTTACACTTGCTTGGTTATGATCATATGACTGAAGAAGATGAAAAAGAGATGTTTGGAAAGCAAAAAGAAATTTTAGGGGCATTTGGATTAAGAAGATGAAAAAAGGAAAACTTATAAAGAGTTTTACGTATGCTATAGCTGGTATATGTTTTTGTCTTCGTCATGAACGAAATATGAAAATTCATTGTTTGGCCGCAGTTATTGTTATATGCTGCGGCCTTTATTTCCATGTAACAAGAGTAGAATGGCTCATATTACTTGTTGTAATAGGGGCTGTAATGAGTTTGGAGATGGTAAATACAGCGATTGAAAAAACGGTTGATTTAGTAACAGAGGATTTTAAACCCCTTGCAAAAATTGCAAAAGATGTTGCAGCTGGTGCCGTTTTATTATTTACTATTATAGCGGTCATAATTGGTGCTATTATCTTTTTACCTTATGTGGTATAGTTGCATTCCAAAGATTTTCTTGTACTTGAGTGGTATTGAGTTTTTCATCAGTTGATGATTTATTCAGGTGGCCATAAAAGGGATAAGGAATATGGATCCTATTCAAAGTCCAAGTAGGGATAGCGTTACAGATAAGGGTGGAAAAAGTATACCATAGATGTGATGGGAAAATGCATCCTGTAGTTATGTTATTACGCGGAATGTAAAGTGTGGAGATACGGCGCTTTTAGCTATAGTCGTTGTAGTGGATAGGAAACGTTTCGTACCTCTTTGTGGAGTGTGCCGTCAAGTTATGATAGAATTATGTAAACAGAACATAAAATATATTTATCAAATTTACATGGTGACACCGGGAAGACGACAGTTAGAAAGTTGTTGCCAGTAGCATTTTTAGCGGAGGATTTACATGAATAACAAAGGTTATAAGTCAGGTTTTGTCTCTATTATAGGGAGACCAAATGTTGGAAAATCTACATTTTTAAATCGAATTATCGGTCAAAAAATTGCTATTATGAGTGATAAGCCACAAACAACTCGTAATAAAGTACAAGGTGTATATACAGAAAATGATGCGCAAGTGATTTTTATCGATACGCCTGGAATACATAAGCCAAAACATAAATTAGGCGATTTTATGGTGAAAATGGCGCAAACGACATTGAAAGAAGTTGATATTGTACTCTTTATGGTCAATGCGGCGGAAGGCTTTGGTCGTGGTGAAGAATACATTATTGAAAAATTGAAGGAAACGAGGCAACCAGTATTTTTAGTAATTAATAAAATCGATCAAGTTCATCCAGAAAAATTATTAGAATTGATTGATCAATATCGTAACTTGTACGAGTTTGCAGAAATTGTGCCGATTTCTGCTTTGGAAGGTAATAATGTGGAAGCGTTAATTGGGGCGATTAAAAAATACTTACCAGAAGGGCCACAGTACTATCCAGAAAATCAAGTAACAGATCATCCGGAACGATTTATTATTGCTGAATTAATCCGTGAGAAAGTGCTTCATTTAACACGTGAGGAAGTACCTCATTCAGTAGCAGTTGCGATTGATGCGATTCAAAAGCGTGAAGGTGGAGCGGTTTATGTAAATGCAACAATCATCGTGGAACGTCCTTCTCAAAAAGGAATTATTATTGGAAAGCAAGGAAAAATGTTGAAAGAAATTGGGAAGCGAGCTCGTTTTGATATTGAAGCCCTTCTTGGTTCTAAAGTGTTTTTAGAAGTATGGGTAAAAGTACAAAAAGATTGGCGTAATAAAATGTCCCAACTTCGTGATTTAGGTTTCCGTGAAGATGAATATTAATAGAAATTAGGAAAATTTTTTCTCACATGAAAATGGACAAAATGGGTCATTTTAATAACAACAAAAGAAATTGGTTTACATGCTATGCTTACTTAGAAAGGTGGATTCTTATGCTGGATTTTACCTGGAAGGTTTTCTCCAAAACAGGAAGTATTGAAACGTACTTACTTTTAAAAGAAATGGAAAAAGATCTAAATGATGAGATGGATCAACATGAAGAGGAGCTAGCACATCTAGATTCTCCAATTTCTTGACCCGTTTTGTTCAATCCTTGGATGGTGACGAACATGTTTCAAAAAGTTGAGGGCATTGTTATCCGAACAACAGATTACGGAGAAACGAACAAGATTGTTACTATATTTTCTCGTGAATTTGGAAAAATAAGTGTAATGGCAAGAGGAGCGAAAAAACCAAAAAGTAGGTTAGCATCTATTTCGCAACTCATGACGCATGGTCATTTCCTAATTCAAATGGGATCTGGTCTCGGAACTTTGCAACAAGGTGAAATGATTTCATCGATGAAAGAAATTCGAGAAGATATTTTTTTAACTGCTTATGCATCGTTTATCGTGGAATTGACAGATAAAGCCACGGAAGATAAAAAGAACAATCCGTATTTATTTGAAATGTTATATCAGACACTTCACTATATGTGTGATGGTGTTGATTCTGAAGTATTATCTCTTATTTATCAAACGAAAATGCTTCCGGTATTAGGGATGCATCCATACTTTGATACATGTGCGATTTGTCACCAAGAAACAGACTTTGTCGCCTTCTCTGTAAGAGAAGGCGGTTTTCTGTGCTTTCGTCACGCAGAACAAGATCCGTATCGCATTCCAGTTGGTGAGGCGGTTCATAAGTTATTACGTCTCTTTTATCACTTTGACTTAGGTCGGCTTGGTAATGTATCAGTAAAAGATGAAACGAAGCGACAAATTCGTACCGTATTGAATACATATTATGATGAATATTGTGGCATATATTTGAAATCAAGACGTTTTCTTGAACAACTTGATAAATTTCAAATATAATGAGGACCATATGAAGGTCCTTTTTACATACTTTCTTTTTCAAATAGCATATTTAGTATATAATATTTAAGAGATAGTATAACTTTTTTGTTTTGTATTAAAGGTGGTGATTATCATAGAACTGAATAAACGGCAAGAACATATCATTCAGATTGTAAAAGATCACGGTCCTATTACAGGAGAGTCCATCGCTGCACAGTTAAATTTAACGCGCGCAACGTTAAGACCAGATTTGGCAATTTTAACGATGGCGGGTTATTTAGAAGCGCGTCCGCGTGTCGGTTATTTTTATACAGGAAAAACTGGTGGTCAGTTATTATCAGAAGCTGTTAAAAAAATTAAAGTACAAGATTATCAATCTAGACCGGTTGTCATTGATAAAAATGTTTCCGTATACGATGCAATTTGTACAATGTTTCTAGAGGACGTTGGTACTTTGTTTGTCGTGGATCAAACTACGCTTTTAGTTGGCGTCGTTTCCCGTAAGGATTTATTGCGAGCAAGTTTAGGAAAGCAGGATTTAACTTCCCTTCCGGTTAATATTATTATGACAAGGATGCCGAACATTGCGATGTGTCATAAAGAGGATTCTTTATATGATGTTGCAATGGAATTAATAGAAAGACAGATTGATGCTATACCCGTTGTAAAAGAAACAAAGCAAGGATTAGAAGTTGTTGGACGAATTACAAAAACGAATATTACGCGTGCGTTTGTGAATTTAGTAAATAATGAATAAGTGTAATTTGTTTAAAGTGAGGTAATGTAATGGATAATAAAATCGTATATGTCGTATCTGACTCAGTCGGAGAGACTGCTGATTTAGTTGTTCGAGCGGCAATGGGGCAATTTCCTTTCGCTCCTGATATTAGACGTGTACCGTATGTAGAAGATACAGGAACATTAAAAGAAGTGATATCAATCGCAAAGAGTAATCGAGCGCTGATTTGTTTTACACTCGTGAAGCCTGATATGCGTCAATATTTGTTAACAGAAGCGGCAAAAGAAGGCGTAGAAGCATATGATATTATCGGGCCTCTTATTGACCAAATTGCAGAAATTACAAGGCAAGTGCCAAGATATGAGCCAGGGATTGTTAGAAAACTGGATGAAGAATATTTTAAAAAGATTGAAGCAATTGAGTTTGCGGTTAAATATGATGATGGGCGAGATGCGCGTGGTATTTTGAAAGCTGATATTGTTTTAATTGGTGTTTCTCGTACATCAAAGACTCCACTTTCACAATATTTAGCTCATAATAAGCGATTAAAGGTTGCGAACGTACCACTTGTTCCTGAGGTTGACCCGCCTGAAGAATTGTATCAAGTTCCAAAGGAAAAGTGCTTTGGTTTGAAAATTAATCCAGAAAAATTAAATCATATTCGGAAAGAGCGCCTGAAATCACTAGGACTAAGTGATGGAGCAACATATGCGAATATTAATCGTATTAAAGAAGAAATTGACCATTTTGAGAAAGTGATCAATAAAATAAATTGTCAAGTGATTGATGTGTCTAACAAAGCGATTGAAGAAACGGCAAATATTATTGTGAATGCGGTGCAAAACCAAAGAATGTTTTAGCACATTTACCAAAGGTGAATGTGTTTTTTTAGCTCAAAGACCAATTTGATTCAGAGCGAAATATTTATAGAAATGTAATGGTTAGAGAAATTTCAGAGGATATGTAGCGAAGTAGAAAGAAATATATTATAATAAAAAATTGTGATAAAAAACCTATATTTTACGTTTAGACTTTAATTTTTCAGAATAAACTAGGGATAGGATTTACGAAAAAAAGATGTACATTTACGTAAAATCGACAAAAATCTAAACAAGAAAACGTACTTTGTAGAAGGATTCACTGAAGGGATGTAGAATACAGAAATATGCAAAACATCAGTAAGATTCTAGTTGATGCAGATGCATGTCCCGTAAAGGATGAAATTGTACAAATCGGAACGAAATTTCATGTCGAAATTTTGTTTGTCGCATCCTATGCCCATCGTTCAAGAAAACAGCAAGGAAATTGGATCTATGTAGATTCTGAGCAAGATGAAGTTGATTTTTATATTTATAAGCATGCGAAAGCTACAGATCTCGTGATCACACAAGATATGGGACTTGCTGGTCTTCTTGTGAAAAAAGGAGTATATGTCTTATCTCCGCGAGGGAAATTTGTGACAGATGAGCAAATGGATACAATTTTATATAGTAGATATGTGTCTGCTAAATTACGCAGACAAGGGACCTATACAAAGGGGCCAAAGTCATTTTCAAAGCAGGATCGACAGTCTTTTTTAACAAGTTTAGAAAAAATATTGTCGAATTATAAAGGAATCCTTTAATTTGTATCGAATACAAAATACGACACGGAGATGGAGTTATGGGGAACAGAATTCCCGAAGAAGTTGTTGAACAGATTCGGACATCATCTGATATTGTAGAAGTAATTGGTGAGTATGTTCAGCTAAGAAAGCAAGGGCGTAATTATTTTGGACTTTGTCCATTTCATGGTGAGAATTCTCCCTCCTTTTCTGTTTCATCAGATAAGCAAATTTTCCATTGCTTTGGATGTGGGGAAGGTGGAAATGTTTTTTCCTTTCTCATGAAGATGGAAGGCCTTTCTTTCACAGAAGCTGTACAGAAACTTGGAGAAAGAAATCGTATAGCAGTCGCAGATTATACATCAGGAAAAGAACAGCAAGACAATATATCTGATGACAATGTCATTATGTTACAGGCTCACGAACTCTTAAAAAAGTATTATCATCATTTGTTGGTAAATACAGAAGAGGGGAATGAAGCTCTTTCTTATTTATTAAATCGTGGTATTACGAAGGAAATGATTGAGAAGTTTGAAATTGGTTATGCATCACCGGATTGGGATGCAGCGGCGAAAATATTACAAAAAAGAGGTTTTTCGCTAATGACCATGGAGCAAGCGGGCCTCCTTGTAAGAAGTGAAAAGGATGGTAGTCATTACGACCGATTCCGTGGTAGAGTAATGTTTCCGATTCATACACTACAAGGAAAAGTGGCAGCATTTAGTGGAAGGGCGCTTGGGGATGATACTCCTAAATATTTAAATAGCCCAGAAACACCTATCTTTCATAAGAGCAAGTTGCTGTACAATTTCCATCAGGCAAGGCCGTTTATTAGAAAGCGTGGGCAGGTCGTCCTTTTTGAAGGTTATGCTGATGTTCTAGCTGCTGTAAAAAGCGGGGTTGAAGAAGCTGTTGCAACAATGGGAACAGCTTTAACGGAAGAACAGGCGAAACTTCTGCGACGTAATGTTGAAACTGTTGTTCTTTGCTATGATGGTGATAAGGCTGGACAAGAAGCGACAATGAAAGCGGGGCAACTCTTAACTCAAGTTGGTTGTCAAGTTAAAGTTACTGTATTGCCAGAGAAATTAGATCCTGATGAATATGTGCAACAATATGGAACAAAGGCTTTTGAAAATCTCGTTAAATCAAGTATAAGTTTTGTTGGATTTAAAATAAATTATTTGCGTTTAGGAAAAAATTTGCAAGATGAGTCTGGTAAAGAAGAATATGTGAAAAGTGTTTTAAAAGAATTATCATTATTGCAAGATGCGATGCAGGCAGAGTCCTATTTAAAATCGTTATCACAAGAATTTGCATATTCCATGGAAACACTTTTAAGTCAATTGCACCAATATCGCAAAGAACAAAAGATACAGCAAAAACAAGCGAAGCAAATTTCGAAGCCATCTCAAATTGTTCAAACGAAGCCGAAACGATCCGGCTTCGAAAGGGCAGAGAGGGAACTGATTTACCATATGTTGCAAAGTGCCGAAGTAGCAGTGCGTATAGAGCCTCATATAGAAGATTTTCATACGGAAGAACATAAAGGGATTTTATATGAACTATATGCATATTATGAAAAGGGAAATGAACCTTCAGTCGGAAATTTTTTAAACTGGCTATCTGATGAAAAGTTGAAAAATATCGTTACCAATATTTCGACAGATGAGTTTATCAATCCAGAATATACAGATGAAATACTGGAAGGACACTTGGAAGCGTTAAAGCGCCATAAGGAAAAGTTGAAAAAGATGGAAACCATCTTTACAGTAAAGCAAATGGAAAAAGCTGATCCGCTAGAAGCTGCTAAATTTTACGCAGCGTATTTGCAAAATCAAAAAGCAAGAAGATAGCTTTTTGCATAAAATTTTAGTATAATGAATGTTTGTATCTCGCGTAAGGAGGGGAACAAATGGCTGATAAACCAGCTCGTTCTAAACAAATTGAAACTGAAATGACCCTTGAGCAAGTGAAAGAACAACTCACTGAGCTCGGAAAAAAACGTGGCGTTCTTACATACGAAGAGATTGCAGAACGCATGAACGGATTTGAAATTGAATCCGAACAAATGGATGAATATTATGAATATTTAGGTGAACAAGGGATTGATTTAGTTGGTGATAATGATGAAGGCCCAAATAATCATCAAATCACAAAAACGGAAGAAGAATTCGATCTAAACGATTTAAGTGTACCACCAGGTGTGAAAATCAATGACCCTGTTCGCATGTATTTAAAAGAAATTGGTCGTGTTGATTTATTATCTGCTGAAGAAGAAATTCAATTGGCGACTCGTATTGAAGAAGGCGATGAAGAAGCAAAACGCCGTCTTGCAGAAGCAAACTTACGTCTTGTTGTAAGTATTGCAAAAAGATACGTTGGCCGCGGTATGCTTTTCTTAGACCTTATTCAAGAAGGGAATATGGGTCTAATTAAAGCGGTTGAAAAGTTCGACTACCGTAAAGGATTTAAATTTAGTACGTATGCAACATGGTGGATTCGTCAAGCGATTACACGTGCGATTGCAGACCAAGCAAGAACCATTCGTATTCCGGTTCATATGGTTGAAACAATCAATAAATTAATTCGTGTACAACGTCAATTATTACAAGATTTAGGTCGTGAACCAACTCCGGAAGAGATTGGTGAAGAAATGGATCTTGCTCCAGAAAAAGTACGCGAAATCTTAAAGATTGCTCAGGAGCCAGTTTCTCTTGAAACACCGATTGGTGAAGAGGATGACTCACACTTAGGCGATTTTATCGAAGACCAAGAAGCAACATCACCTGCGGACCATGCAGCATATGAATTGCTGAAAGAACAATTAGAAGATGTGTTAGATACGCTAACAGATCGTGAAGAAAACGTTCTTCGTCTTCGTTTTGGTTTGGATGATGGACGAACTCGTACGCTTGAAGAAGTCGGAAAAGTATTCGGCGTAACAAGAGAGCGTATTCGTCAAATTGAAGCAAAAGCACTTCGTAAATTAAGACATCCAAGCCGTAGCAAACGGTTAAAAGATTTCTTAGAGTAGTTCTTATATAAGTTTACTTCACCTTTGTGAAGTAAACTTTTTTATTTTGTTAAGTTTTGTTAAAATTTAGCTGTAAGTACCGATTACAATACTTGTAATATATTTTACAGAATTGTCTTTTGATTTGCAAATGCTCATTTTTCGATTTTTCGATTAATTTTGTGTATTTTATACAAAAATATATGTAGAAAAACAAAAAATATGATGAGAAACATAGATATTTATCAAAAAAATATAGGATAGAAATAAGATGGTTAATAAACTGAATTTATGGAATATTTTCAACAACTGATAATTTCGCCTTTTCTGATAGAGTGTTTTCAAGTACAATAGAAATAACTGAATCATCTAATTATTAGGGGGTATAGAGGGGGGAGAAAATAGATGAAACGTAATCCGTTGATTCCATTCGCTCTTATTGCAGCACTAGGTATTATCGTGATGTTCGTATTTTCATTTCAAGGGTTACATAAGTCTAAAGAGCTAGCGGATGCTAAAAATGGAGGAAAGCAAACCCAAACAGCATCAAAGCCTGAAGACATTGTAAAACAAAACTGTACGAGCTGCCATGGGGATCAGTTACAAGGTGCAGTAGGACCTGAACTACAAAAAATTGGCGGGAAACTTTCTAAAGATGAAATTAAAGAAGTGATTGTAAAAGGAAAAGGAAATATGCCGCCTAATTTAATTCCAGCAGATCAAGCTTCCAAAGTAGCAGATTGGTTATCGAAGAAAAAATAAAGAAAAACAAGCCCCTTACTTTTAAAGTAAGGGGCTTGTTTTTCTTTTCTTTCTAAAATACGATTAAAGAAAGATAAAGGGATTGAATGATTGTTGCTTACTTGCAATAATACTTGTTCATTCATTATCATAGAAACAGATTGACAAGAGAAGGAGCAATGGAAATACATGAATGAAGTCAAACTTTCAAAAAGATTAGAAGAGGTAGTGCGAGAGATTCCAGCAGGGTCTACGGTAGCGGATATCGGATCAGATCATGCTTATTTACCGTGCTATGCAATTGTAAATCATATTGCGACAAAAGCAGTGGCAGGGGAAGTAGTAGATGGACCGTTTCGTTCTGCGCAGGCAACGGTAGCTGAGAATGGCTTGCAGGGAAAGATTGATGTTCGCAAAGGAAATGGATTAGCTGTTATTTCACCAGGAGAAGTGGATGTCATTACAATTGCTGGTATGGGTGGAGCGTTAATTCGTGATATTTTAGAAAGCGGAAAAGAAAAATTAAATGGGGTAACGCGTCTCATATTACAACCGAATATTGCAGCACATCATATTCGTGAATGGTTTATTGAAAATGATTGGGAACTGATTCGTGAAAAGATTGTAAAAGAAGATGGTAAGATTTATGAAATTTTAGTGGGTGAAAGAGGAAATCCGTTAGCGCCTTACTCAGACCGTAAGCAAGCTGAATTATTGATCGGACCATTTTTAATGAAAGAAAAAAGTGATGTTTTCATTGAAAAATGGGAATGTGAATTGAAAAATTTTCAAAATATCTTAAAGCAATTAGAACGTGCGACAGAATCGGAAGATACAAAAGCGAAACGAAATGAAGTAATGGAGAAAATGAAAATGGTAGGAGATGTATTATCATGAGCAAAATTCCGAATGGGCATGAAGTAATTTCTTTATTTGAAAGCATGTATCCGAAGCATCTAGCGATGGAAGGGGATAAGATTGGTCTGCAAATTGGAGCTCTTAATAAACCAGTGGAGCATGTCTTAATTGCACTAGATGTGACAGAAGAGGTTGTAGAAGAAGCGATTCAAATTGGAGCAAATATCATTATTACACACCATCCTCTTATTTTTCATCCTTTAAAAGCAATTCATACGGATAAAGTGTATGGGAAAATTATTGAAAAATGTATCAAACATGATATCGCTGTGTATGCAGCACATACAAATGTTGATGTTGCAAAAGGTGGAGTAAATGATTTACTTGCTGAGGCGCTTGAACTACAAAACACTGAAGTGCTCGTTCCAACATATACAGAAGAAATGAAAAAAGTAGTTGTATTTGTTCCTGTAACACATGTAGATGCTATTCGAAAAGCATTAGGAGACGCAGGTGCGGGTTATATCGGTAACTACAGCCATTGTACGTTTGGTAGCCAAGGTATAGGTACATTTATCCCTCAAGAGGGAACAAACCCTTACATTGGCGAAACTGGGCAGTTAGAGCGTGTTGAAGAGATAAGAGTTGAAACGATTATCCCGGCTTCGTTAGAACGAAAGGTTGTTAAAGCGATGTTAACAGCACATCCGTATGAAGAAGTTGCTTATGATATATATCCGCTAGATAACAAAGGAGAAGCGCTAGGGCTTGGTAAAATTGGATATTTACAAAAAGAAATGACCCTCGGGGAGTTTGCTGAGCATGTAAAGCGTTCGTTAGATATACAAGGGGCACGAGTTGTCGGAAGGCTTGATGATAAAGTGCGTAAAGTAGCTGTTCTTGGTGGTGACGGGAATAAATTTATCAATCAGGCAAAATTTAAAGGCGCAGATGTTTATGTTACTGGTGATCTGTATTATCATGTTGCTCACGATGCTATGATGTTAGGGCTAAATGTTGTTGACCCAGGACATAATGTAGAGAAGGTAATGAAACAAGGTGTTCAAAAACAACTACAGCAAAAAGTAGAGGCGAAACAATTCGCTGTACAAATTCATGCATCTCAGCTACATACAGATCCATTTACATTTGTATAAAGTGAAACTTTAATCAGTGGGGATTTTCTTCATCCCCCACTGATTATGAGCCCTCACCAATCGGGCTGCCTTAAAATAGCGGGATAAATTAGCGCTTATCTTTATATAATAAAGCGAGAGTCTTTTTAGCTAAAAGGATAAAAAATCCGTTGCGAGTAGTGAGCAACGGATTTTTTTATTTATTGTTTTTTTACCTTTACACGCGGCAAAATTTTTTGAAGCGGTACGTTTCGTTTTCTTTCCCACGTAGCAGGATTTGTTGGATCGTATTGTTCTAAAAAGGCAATGACTTCTTTTGTAATTGGAGTTGGAGTAGAAGCACCAGCAGTTACTGCTACAGCTTCTACTCCTTGAAGCCATTCTAGTTGAATTTCACTTACATCAGCGACGCGATATGCTTTTGTGCCGGCAATTTCTTGCGATACTTGAGCGAGACGATTGGAGTTATTGCTTTTCGGATCGCCAACAACAATTGTTAAATCGGCAACATCAGCTTGTTTTGCAACGGCTTCTTGACGAACTTGTGTTGCTAAGCAAATTTCTTTATGGAATTCAGCTGTTGGGAATTTTTTTTTGATATCTTCCATTAGATGCTGAACATCCCATTGACTCATTGTCGTTTGATTTGTAACTAAAATTTTATCTGTGGGAATCTCTAATGTTTTTAAATCATCTGCTTTTTCAATGAGATGAACAATATCAGGTGCAATGCCAACTGCTCCTTCTGGTTCTGGATGCCCTTTTTTTCCGATATAAATTACATGGTAACCTTCTGATTTTTTTGCTTCAATTAAGTCGTGTGTTTTTGTCACATCTGGGCATGTCGCATCAATTGTTGTTAATCCTTTTTCTTTGGCACGTTGTTTTACTTCTGGGGAAACACCATGTGCAGTGAAAATAACCGTACCAGAATCGATTTGATCCAAAATTTCTAAGCGACTTGGGCCATCTAAAGTAATAATTCCATCTTCTTCAAATGCATCTGTTACATGCTTATTATGAACAATCATGCCTAGAATATAGATAGGCCTTGGTAATGATTTATCTAGTGCAGCGTTGCGTGCAATAACCATTGCATCTACAACGCCATAACAATAACCACGAGGGGAAATTTTAATAATTTTCATGTGAGTAATCCTCTCCTTCTAAACAAGGAATCCTTTTGTACATAGTCCTTTTCATTATAAAGGAGGAGTGGACAGAAAACAAAGTATTGTTACACATATAATTTTGGTTTTGCTGGTAAAGGAGAAGCGGTTGCCTTTTGTGATTCTTTAGCGTTGGTAGATTTTGGAGTAACTTCGTTGCTTTTTTTCTTTTTTAAAGGTGTCTTAGGTACGTTATTTTTTTTCACTTCTTCTTTTGAATTCTCGCTGTCCTCTTTCCCTGAAGTAAGGATTTTCACAATACTCGGTATACTGCGAACGATGGGTCCGTATTGCTCTACAACTGGCCCGACAGATTGGGCGACTTGAGCAACTTTTTCAATGTTATTTAACATATTAGTTGGATTAGAAATTAGATTAGAAAAGAAATTTCCAATTCCACCACTGGTATTTGTTGCAACAAATGATTCACCACCGCGCATGTCGTTTTGGTCATACATGGGTGGCGCGATTAACGGTTGATGTATATAAGGCTGATTATAATGTGGCTGCATCGTTTGTGGATATTGCTGGTACATCATTGGCTGTCCTTCCATTTGCCGGTAGGGAGGAATCATTTGCATAAAAGGTTCAGTCGGATCATGTTTTTTAAAAAGTTTAGAGAGCAGTCCTTTCTTTTTTTGCATCATTTGTGGTAAATGTGGGATTGGATATGGTGTATAGGGGTGTTGCCCTGTATGCATTTGTTGTATAGGGGATTTCGGATACATAAAAGAAATCCTCCTTTCTTCAATTAGGTATATACACATACAGTATGCAATCGAAAGTAAGAAGGTTAGTTTTTAAGTTGGAAACAAAAACTAAAGATGGATTTTACGATTAGATTTCGTTATAATGTAGACTTGACTGATTTGTGCGCGCAGTAGAAATTTGAGAAAGAAGGTGTAATCTGTGACAATACAAACATTTACACAGTATAATTTTCAACCGTTTTTAATAGATGCAGTTCGTGAATTACGTTTTACGGAGCCGACAGAAATTCAAAAGAAAATATTCCCTGTTGTAAAAAAAGGAGTAAGTATAATTGGACAATCCCAAACAGGATCAGGAAAAACACATGCATACTTACTACCGACAATCAATCAAATTGATCCAAAACGTGAAGAAGTGCAGCTTGTGATTACGGCGCCAACGCGTGAGTTAGCACAACAAATTTATCAAGAAATTATTAAATTAACGAAGTTTTGTACGGAAGAACAAATGATTACAGCGCGTTGCTTAATTGGGGGAACAGATAAACAGCGATCGATTGAAAAATTGAAAAAGCAGCCACATATCGTTGTTGGAACGCCAGGTCGTATTAAAGATTTAATAGAAGAGCAAGCTTTATTTGTTCATACAGCAGAAACGATTATTGTCGATGAAGCAGATTTAATGCTTGATATGGGATTTATTCAAGATGTAGATAAAGTTGCAGCGCGCATGCCGAAAAATTTGCAAATGCTCGTTTTTTCTGCGACGATTCCGCAAAAATTGAAACCATTTCTGAAAAAATATATGGAGAATCCAGAGCATATTCATATTAATCCGAAGCAAGTTGCTGCGGGAAACATTGAACATTATTTAGTTCCATCGAGACATCGTAATAAAATTGAAATAGTCAAGAATATGTTGCTTCAATTTCAGCCGTACTTAGCAATTGTTTTTACAAATACGAAAAAAATGGCAGAAGAAGTTGCGAATGGATTAACAGAGCGAGGATTAAAAGTAGGACGTATTCATGGTGACCTATCACCTCGTGACCGCAAAAAAATGATGAAACAAATTCGTGATTTGGAATTTCAATACATTGTTGCGACAGACTTAGCGGCACGTGGTATTGATATAGAAGGAATTAGTCATGTTATTAACTATGAAATTCCGTCTGACTTAGACTTCTTTGTTCACCGTGTTGGTCGTACAGCACGCGCTGGGTATTCTGGTATTGCTGTAACGATATATGATGCGCGTGATGAAGAAGCGATAGATAGTTTGGAAAAACAACGTAATATTACGTTTAAACATGTAGAATTGCGAAATGGTGAATGGATAGATTTAGGGGAGCGCAACCGACGTCAAAGCCGTAAAAAACCAAATAATGAGTTGGATATTATGGCAACGAAAGTTGTGAAAAAACCGAAAAAAGTAAAGCCTGGATATAAGAAAAAATTAGCAGCTGAACGTGAAAAGGTAAAGAAAAAATATAGTCGTAAAAAAAGATAAGGGAAACCTTATCTTTTTTATTGTCGGATGTGCAAAGAATTTTTTTGAGTAAGCAATTCGCTACATATTTCTACAAATTATGCTATTATTATAGCTATTGTATATTGAAGAGGTGATAATATGTTGAAGATTGGATCTCATGTTTCAATGAGTGGGAAAAAAATGCTATTAGCTGCAAGTGAAGAGGCAGTTTCATATGGTGCTACGACATTTATGATTTACACAGGTGCACCGCAAAATACGAGAAGAAAGCCGATTGAAGAATTAAATATAGAAGCTGGTCGTAAACATATGGAAGAACATGGAATTAAAGAAATTATTGTCCATGCACCATATATTATTAATATTGGAAATACAACAAAGCCTGAAACATTCCAATTAGGTGTGGATTTCTTGCGCATGGAAATTGAAAGAACAGAAGCGCTTGGAGTAGCAAAACAAATTGTTCTGCATCCTGGAGCTCATGTTGGGGCGGGTGCAGATGCAGGGATTGCACAAATTATAAAAGGTTTGAATGAAGTATTAACGCCAGAACAAACAGTAAATATTGCATTAGAAACAATGGCTGGAAAAGGTACAGAATGCGGACGTAGCTTTGAGGAAATTGCGAGAATTATTGATGGTGTAACATATAATGAAAAGCTATCTGTATGTTTTGATACGTGTCATACACATGATGCAGGTTATGATATTGCCAATGATTTTGATGGCGTTTTAAATGAGTTTGATAAAATTGTTGGAATTGATCGCTTGCAAGTTTTACACGTTAATGACAGTAAAAATGTTCGCGGAGCTGCAAAAGACCGTCATGAAAATATTGGTTTTGGTCATATTGGTTATAAAGCTTTACATGATATCGTTCATCATCCGCAGTTAGAGCACATACCAAAGATTCTTGAAACGCCATATGTAGGGGAAGAGAAGAAAGATAAAAAGCCACCATACAAATTTGAAATTGAAATGTTAAAGAACGGAACATTTGATGAAGGGCTTCTTGAGAAGATTAAAGGACAATAAGGAGGGGGGTCCCCTCCTTATTTTAATAATTTCTGAAAGAGTGTATTCACTTGCTGGGCGGTAGAAGGAGAGGTTACTTTCGCAATTTTTTTTAAGAGTTCGAGCCTTTCATCTGTATTATAAATATTAATATTTTTTCCTTTCATCAATAAAACAATTTGATCTGCTTGTTCAGTTGTAATAGGAATTTCATATTCTTTACTATATTTCAATAATTCTTTTGGTGTCATGTTATTTATTTTTTTGTTCACAATTTGTTTGATGAGGTTCACGAGATAGTCCTCCTTCAGGTGTTCGTTTATCGAAATATATGTGTATAGTGCCTGTATATATTCGTATGACACTTCTTTTTTTCTATTAGAAAAAGAAGAATATGTTATAATAAAAGAACGAAACGCCAGAAAAAGATTATAAGGAGGGCTTATGGAAAAGAAACAACATCGAAAAGAAAGTGTTATCCATCTCTTGTATCGTTTAATTATGATTGTCTTTGGAGCAGCGTGTGCAGCAGTAGCAATTGAACTATTTTTAATCCCAAATAAAATTATTGATGGTGGAATTATTGGTGTTTCCCTCATACTAGATTACCTTACCCCTAACATTTGGTGGCTAAGTTTTTCTACTTTAGTTGTTATCCTCAATATACCATTTATGTACTCCGGTTATAAGCAAATTGGAAAGACATTTATGCTATCTTCAACTTTTGCGATTGTCGCGTTAGCATTTATTGAAACAACACTACATACTATCAAACCATTTACGACAGAACCTATTTTAGCAACTGTGTTTGGTGGCCTTATATTAGGTCTTGGTGTAGGACTCGTTATTCGTCATGGTGGATCATTAGATGGAACTGAAATTATGGGAATCTTATTAACAAAAAAATTACCATTCTCGGTTGGGGAATTTGTTATGTTTGTGAACTTATTCATTTTTGCTTGGGCAGCCTTTGTATTTGGTGTAGAGCAGGCAATGTATTCTGTTATGACCTACTATATTGCTTTCAAAACAATTGATACTGTTATTCAAGGATTGGATGAAACAAAGGCTGTGTTAATTGTTTCTGATCAATATGAAGAAGTATCAAATGCGATATTACACCGTCTTGGTCGCGGGACAACTAAGCTTATAGCTAAGGGTGGTTATACCGATAAAGAAAAAGAAGTGATTTACGCCGTTGTGACACGTCTTGAAGTAACAAAATTAAAATCAATTGTTCATGAAATTGATGAAAACGCCTTTGTTACAATTATGAGTACACAAGAGACAAATGGTGGTAAGTTTAAATCAGCTATCCATTAAAAAAAGTATGTTCAAAAAGCAGAGAGAAATTCTCTGTTTTTTTGTTATAATAATAAGGTTGTCTAAAGTAAATCATATATTTTAGGCAGATTGGTTTACAACTATAATCAGCTGTACTATAATTCAAATAGAAATAAATCGGAATCATTCTGAATTAAAATAGGTGAGATGATATGGAAAATATATTAGAAATAGAAGGTTTGACATTTCGCTATGAAGATCGAAATGTGATAGAAGACATTCATTTGCAAGTTCCTAAGGGAGCTTTTTTAGGTTTGGTTGGACCGAATGGATCTGGTAAATCAACGTTGTTAAAGTGTATATTAGGTGTTTTGAAGCTAAAGAAAGGAAATATTCGATTATTTGGCATTGATAGTAGAAAATTTAAAGCATGGAATCAAATCGGTTATGTTTCACAAAAGGCTAACAGCTTTAACTCTGGGTTTCCAGCAACTGTGTTTGAAGTGGTTTCTATGGGGCTTGTGTCGAAAAAAGGCTTATTCCGCTTTTTGACGAAAGAGGATAAAGAAAAGGTAGCAAAAGCAATTGCAGATGTAGGAATGAGTGAGTTTCAAAATCGTAACATTGGAGAACTTTCTGGAGGTCAACAGCAACGTGTGTTTATCGCTCGTGCACTTGTAAGCAGTCCAGAATTACTCATTTTGGATGAGCCTACTGTGGGAGTTGACATAAAGAGTGTAGAAAGTTTCTATGAAATATTAGAAGATTTAAATAAAAGGTTAGGTATTACACTTATTCTTGTTACACACGATATAGGAGCTGTAACAGAAAAAGTGACGCACGTTGCATGTTTAAATCAGCGTTTACATTTTCATGGGAAGGTAGAGAAATTCCGAGAGTTAGAGGATGCAGACATGTCCATTTTATATGGGTATCATGTTCATCGATTAGAACATGATCATGAGCATCACGGGAGGGTACAATGATACAGGATTTTTTACAATATGATTTTTTACGAAATTCATTATACGCTGGTATTTTAATAGGATTGATAGCGCCTCTTATAGGAGTATTTGTTGTAATCCGCCGTTTGTCCCTTATTGCAGATGCATTAAGTCACGTGACATTGTCGGGGATCGCTGCAAGTTTGTTGCTTGAAAAAACGATATTTACTGGTGGATTTTTAAATCCATTATATATGGGGATGCTTTTTTCAATGGGCGGAGCATTGCTTATTGAAAAATTACGCTCTGTATATAAACATTATCAAGAGTTAGCAATCCCGATTATTCTGTCAGCTGGGATGGGGATGGGGGTTATTTTCATCTCGCTTGCTAATGGGTTTAATACAGATTTATTTAGTTATTTATTTGGTAGTGTAAGTGCTGTAACAAGCGCAGATTTAATGATTATTGGCATTGTAGCAATCGCGGTTGTAGCAACGATTATTTTATTATATAAAGAGCTATTTTTATTATCATTTGATGAAGAATATGCTGTGTCAACAGGACTTCGTGCAAAGTGGCTCCACTTTATTTTTATTATTTTAGTTGCTCTTGTTATTGCTGTATCCATGCGAATTGTTGGGGTTCTTCTTGTATCGTCTTTAATGACTTTACCGGTAGCAGCAAGTATTCGAATTGCTAAAGGATTTAAGCAAACGATTTTCTTCTCCGTTTTATTTGGAGAAATTGCTGTAATTGGTGGAATGTTAGTTTCTTATCAACTCGATTTAGCTCCAGGTGGTACAATTGTTATGTTAGCGGTTCTCATTTTAATTGGTGCAATCTTATGGAAGAAGAAAAAAACGGCATAAAGTAGGGATAGTTATGAACTTAACAGAAGCTTTACGCTTAATGAAGGAAAAAGGATATAAACATACTGGAAAACGAGAGGAAATGTTACGTTTATTTGCGAAACATAATCGGTACTTAACAGCAAAAGACGTGTTAGAACACATGAAGGATAATTATCCGGGATTGAGTTTTGATACAATTTATCGTAATTTAACCGTATTTGCTGAAATCGGTATTTTAGAGCAGACAGAATTAAATGGGGAAAAACATTTTCGCTTTACATGTTCTATTATGGAACATCATCATCATTTCATTTGTTTAGATTGTGGTGGTACAAAAGAAATTACTTCTTGTCCAATGGATTTTATGAATAAAGATTTTAAAGGATATGAGGTCACAGGTCATAAATTTGAAATATATGGACGTTGTCCGAAATGTGCAAAGTAAGAGCTCATCAGCTGAAAGGTTGATGGGCTTTTCTCATATGATACAGAAAGGCCTGTTTACATCATAGTGTAAGCAGGCCTGTATTATTATTGTTCTTGTTTTTCTTTTTCTTTTTCTTGGTTTTCAGCCATTTCAGCAGCGATGACATCAATTTCTTTTTTGAGTTCTTCTACCATTGTTTCTTCTGGAACTTTTCGAACAACTTTTCCTTTGCGGAATAATAAGCCTTCACCACGTGCTCCAGCAATCCCGATATCAGCTTCACGAGCTTCGCCTGGGCCATTTACTGCACAGCCAAGCACAGCTACTTTAATCGGTACTTTTAATGTAGAGATATACTCTTCCACTTCATTTGCAATACTGATTAGGTCGATTTCAATACGTCCGCAAGTTGGACAAGAAATAAGTGTTGCGGCATTTGAAGCAAGACCAAATGACTTTAACAATTCACGAGCCACTTTTACTTCTTCAACTGGATCAGCACTTAGCGAGATGCGAAGTGTATTTCCGATACCTTTGCTTAAAATAGCTCCAAGACCAGCGGCACTTTTAACTGTTCCGGCAAATAGAGTACCAGACTCTGTAATGCCTAAATGCAATGGATAATCGAAAGCACGAGCTGCTTTCTCATAAGCTTCAATAGCTAAATTTACATCGGATGCTTTCATCGATACGATAATATCATGAAAGTCTAAGTCCTCTAAAATTTTAATATGATGCAATGCGCTCTCGACCATACCATCAGCAGTAGGGTAGCCATACTTTTCTAGAATATGACGCTCTAATGAACCGGCATTTACACCAATTCGAATTGGAATACCGCGCTCTTTGGCAGCATTTACAACAGCTTCTACTTTGTGGCGGCGCCCGATATTACCCGGGTTAATACGCACTTTATCAATGCCACCTTCGATTGCCTTTAAAGCAAGACGATAGTCAAAATGAATATCAGCAACAAGCGGAATATTAATTTGCTTTTTAATATCAGCAATGGCATTTGCAGCTCGTTCGTCTGGAACAGCTACGCGGACAATTTGACAGCCTGCTTCTTCTAAACGCTTAATTTCAGCAACAGTTGCTTCCACATCATGCGTTTTTGTTGTAGTCATACTTTGTATAATTAATTCATTATTACCACCAATTGTTAAATTACCGACTTTAACCGGACGTGTTTTTGTACGATGAGTTATTTCATTCACGAATAGATCGCTCTCCTTATAAAAGAAGTTTCTTATTTTGTCTCTTATACCACACATAGTATATGAAGTATAAGGAAATCGAAACCACTATGCTTGGTTTCACTTTTACTATTGTATCAGCGCCTTTATAGAATTGACAAGGATAATGTAACGGTTCATTGATATAATGGGAATTTATACGATTTTCCAATTTGAATTTTTGTAGACGTTCTCTCTTTATTTAATCGTTTAAAATCGTTGATTACTTTTTCGATGGATGGAACTTTTTTCTTATTAATAGCTTCTGTAATAGAGAGAACAGTATCTCCTGTTTTTACCTCGATTTTTTTATAAGATGTATCCGTCTTCTTTTTTGTCTCTTTCTTTATATCTTCTTTTTTAACAGTTTGAGCAGCAATTGTTTTTTTGTATGAGCTTAACATTGGCAAAGTACCAATTTTTATATCGTAATAAAATATATAACCGAGAACAAGCACAAATAAAAATACGCCAAGTCTCTTCATATTCCTCACTCCTTTGTTAGGAATATATGCTTGTCCTAAAAAAAAATGCCTAAATAGCGATATAGAATGTATGGTAAGAAAGCAAATCAAATTGGTTGTTTCATTCTGGAGAAAAGAGGACGTTGAGAAAAATGTATTTCAAAGACGTTCTAAATGGGGTGTATACAGTTGAAATCTCAAATGGAAAGGATAGAACGTATCACTTCAAGCAACATTACGCCTATGTAAAGGAAACGGATAACAATTTATCAATTGACATGAACTAAGTCTAAGTGAGCAAAAGTTTATATCAAATAAAGGCGATCCAAAACGTATGCGTTTTGGATCGCCTCTTTTGTAATCATTATTTTTCTTTTGGTGTTGGAATTTCTTTTATTGCTAAGTATAAGACGATTAAAATAACTGCAATGTAAAGAGGGAATGATCCGGGAACTGTAATCTTTAGTAAGTCCATAATCATAAAGAAAACAGTTGGGATTGTATAACTATAAGCAGTTAACGTCCAAACTTGTTTATAAGATAATTTGCGCTGACCGCTCATAGCAGATCCGATAAATGCTAGTAGTGTAACACCTAAAAAAGTAATAAATAATTGGAATAAATAAGTAAAGAACCCGATAACAAGCATTAAAATAGGATACATACTATTGAAAAAAGAAAGAAAGTCTTGCAAGTCTTTTTTCTCAAGAGAAGCACCTAATAAATCATTGTAAGAATATGTTCGTGTTATTCCATTTGCAACAGAAATAACTTTGTCTTTTAGAACAAACAACCCTGTTTTGTTCGTATACTTTCCTGTATCAGTAGCATTTGGATCGAATACAAAGATAGAGTTTCCCTCCTCTTTTTCAATGGGTTGATTAATATCTGCCTTTAGTTCCCCATTTTCTATTTTAAAGTCTGGAATGTCTTGTTCAAGCGCTTGCTTTATGATTCCAACGCTATCTTGAATAACGCTGCCATACAATAAAGTTCTCGGGATGGTTGTAAGGAAACAGAGTAATAAGATATAAAGAATCGTTTTTCCGATTTTTTGAAACCGAAAAAGCGCCATGTCTTTCGGTGAGTATAGGCTCTTTCCAATTTGTGTAAAGATAGACATAGATTCACTTCCTTTTTATATTAAGTAGACATATATAAACATTGTAACGTACGTATCTAGAGAATCACAAGCAATATCGCGCTCTCATGTCATGCGTAGCGAGTTTATTATATAAGTTTTTTGAAAACACAATGCATGAAAAGAAAAATATAATTGACACTTTTCTTTTTTATATGGTAAATTTATCTTACATTTCTTGCATCTTCTATTTTGTAGGAAGCTCGTTTTTATAGAAGTTTCATGGAAGAAGCATAAAGAATGATATAGTCGTTTTTCCTATAATCATTTATATAATCTTGGACCCTTAGCTCAGTTGGTTAGAGCAGACGGCTCATAACCGTCCGGTCGTAGGTTCGAGTCCTACAGGGTCCATACCCATGTTACATACTTATAAATGCAGGCAAGAAGCTTCCTTGTAGAAGGAGGCTTTTTTTACGAAATAAGTGAGCATTTTGTTTGAAAAGAAATGGGGATTTTGCTACTTTAATGATAGCAAGACAATGTGATTTAATTTGTTTTCACCCTATGGCAATTAGGGTAAAATGAAGTTGTATGCCAAACTGTTTTGGCAATACATAAAATGGGAGGAATATAACAATGGCAAAACATGAATTACCAAATTTACCTTATGCGTATGATGCATTAGAGCCTCATTTTGACAAAGAAACAATGAACATCCATCATACGAAACACCACAATACGTACGTAACAAACTTAAATGCTGCATTAGAAGGTCACGCAGAATTAGCTGACAAAAGTGTTGAAGAATTAGTTGCAAACTTAAACGAAGTACCAGAAGAAATTCGTACTGCAGTACGTAACAATGGTGGTGGACATGCAAACCATAGCTTCTTCTGGACAATCTTATCTCCAAATGGCGGTGGACAACCAGTAGGTGAACTTGCTACTGCAATTGAAGCAAAATTCGGTAGCTTTGATGCATTCAAAGCAGAATTTGCAAAAGCTGGTGCATCTCGATTCGGTTCTGGTTGGGCTTGGTTAGTAGTAAACAACGGTGAACTAGAAGTAACAAGTACTCCAAACCAAGATTCACCTTTAACAGAAGGGAAAACACCAATCATCGGTTTAGATGTTTGGGAGCATGCTTACTACTTACATTACCAAAACCGCCGTCCTGATTACATCAGTGCGTTCTGGAATGTTGTAGACTGGAATGCAGCTGAAAAACGTTACCAAGAAGCTAAATAATAGTACTTGTTTCATTTTATACAAGGGAATATGAAAAGAGCTAGGGGCATATGCCGCTAGCTTTTTTGTATGCTTTCTTTTACATAATTGTGCCTAGTCTTTGGAAGACTAGAACATGAAGTAAAGGAGAGTTATATATGAAGTGGAAACATGTAATTGGTGATGTTGAGGTGAATCGGGATTTAATATTATTACTTAGTATGGGCGGATTGTATACACTCGCTATTTCATTATCCAATACATTTGTTAACATTTATTTATGGAAGCAAACGCAAAATTATGTAAACATAGGGCTATATAATTTAGCAAGTGTTTTGTTACAACCGCTGACTTTTTTATTCGCAGGAAAATTAGCGAAAAGAATCGATCGCGCCATTTTATTGCGGATCGGAGTCGGAACATTAGCGACTTTTTTTATTGTAGTTTTACTTACAGGAACGCATGCTTCCCAATATATTATATTAATAGGTGGGCTCCTTGGTATTGGGTATGGGTTTTATTGGTTGGCCTTTAACTTGTTAACGTTTGAAATTACAGAGCCAGAAACGCGTGATTTTTTCAATGGTTTTCTTGGTCTTTTAACTTCGTTTGCTGGCATGATTGGGCCAATAACAGCTGGATATACCATTTCTCGTATGGAAAAGTGGAGCGGCTATACAGTGATTTTTTTTCTTTCATTAACTTTGTTTGCAATCGCTGTTGTTATGAGCTTTTTTTTATCGAAAAGAGAGTGTGAAGGCCGTTATGAAGTTGTACAAGTTCTACAGGAACGAAAGATAGATAAAAACTGGGGAAGAATCACACGTGCTCATTTTTTTCAAGGGCTACGAGAAGGGATTTTTGTCTTTGTTATTTCTGTGTACATCTATTTGGCAACAGGGAGTGAATTTGCGTTAGGGAAGTATAGTTTAGTAAATTCGGCTGTTTCGTTTGTAGCTTATTACTTAGTTACTCGCATGTTAAAAAAAGAATGGAGAAAAAAAGCCATTTTGCTTGGTGGAATTATTTTATATGCTGTGGTATTTTTAGTTATTTTTCATGTTACATATGCGAAATTACTTATCTATGCAGCTTCTATTGCAATTGCTTATCCAATCTTACTCGTTCCTTATGGCTCAATGACTTATGATGTAATTGGAAGAGCGAAAAATGCAAAAGAATGGCGAGTGGAGTATATTGTTGTGCGAGAATTATGGTTAAATGGTGGAAGAATTTGCTCTATTATTAGTTTTTTATGCGCTGTATCGTTTTTTCAACCAGAAAAAAGCTTACCTGTTTTATTAGGCATCCTTGGAGCTGGACATTTCCTTGTTTATTTTGCTGTGCGAAATGTCAAATACAGTGAGAAGAATATGAATAGAACAAGCATAATAGCTACAGAAACGATACCAAATCGCACAGAACCAGAAGGTTAACTTCTTCTTTGTTTTATGCTAGAATAAAAAGACACGTAAAATAGCTGTAAGGGCACCTGTAACAGGTGTCCCTTTCATATTATATAGCTAAAGGTGGTAGAGGGGGTTCGTATGAGTAAGAAAAAAAAGAAAAAGACCCACGTTCCGTTTCGGCTGAACGTGTTATTTCTTTGTGTATTTTTAATGTTCTCTGCGGTTATTGTAAGGCTTGGTTATGTACAAATTGTTCATGGGGAGGAGTACAAAAACGAAGTTGAGAAAAAAGAAAACTCAACAATTAGTAATCCGGTTCCACGTGGAAAAATATTTGACCGATATGGCCGTTCCGTTGTAGATAATGATCCAGTTCGAACCATTACATTTACGCGAATGAAAGGGTCGACTTCAGAGGAACGTTTAGAAACAGCGAAAAAGCTTGCAGATTTAATTGAAGTATCACCGGATAAATTAACAGAACGTGATAAAAAAGATTATTGGCTGTTCCTTCATAAAGAAGAAGCGAAAGCAAAAATTACAAAAAAAGATCGCGAAGAATTAAAAGAAAAAAAAATTGATGATAAAGAAGTCGCAGAGCGTCAACGAAATCGTGTGACGGAAGAAGAATTAAATCAATTAACAGAAAAAGATTTAGAAGTGCTGGCGATTAAGAGTAAGATGGACGGCGGATATGCTATGACGCCGCAAATTATTAAAAAGCAAGTAACCCCGAAAGAATACGCTGTAGTCAGCGAGCGTTTAGCGTTATTACCAGGTGTCGATACAAATGTGGATTGGGATCGTAAATATACGTATGATGATATGTTCCGCAGTGTACTTGGTGGTGTAACAAGCTCGGATGAAGGGTTACCAAAAGAACGCTTAGATTATTTCCTTGTTCGGGATTATAACCGTAATGATCGAGTTGGAAAAAGTTATATTGAACAACAATATGAAGATGCACTTCACGGTTCAAAGGCAGAAGTGAAGAATATTACAGATAAAAATGGTAATATTTTAGAAACAGTAAATGTCTTGAAAGGGCAACGAGGAAATGATCTAAATTTAACAATTGACATGGAACTGCAAAAACGTGTCGAAGAAATTATTGGAAAATATTTAATGAAATTTAAAGGTTCAGAGCCTCTGCTTGATCGAGCGTTTGTTGTAATGATGAATCCGAAAAACGGTGAAATTCTGTCAATGGCTGGGAAACAGCTTGTCAATGAAGATGGGAAAACAGAAGTGAAGGACTTTGCTTTAGGTACAATGACAAGTTCTTATCCAATGGGGTCGACTGTCAAAGGTGCAACTTTGTTAACTGGATATCAAACAGGTGCCATTACACCTGGAACAACTTTATTGGATGAACCGATCAAATTAAAAGGGACACCGACGAAATCTTCTTGGAAAACGATGGGTTATATTAATGATTTAACTGCTTTAAAGATGTCTTCTAACGTATATATGTTTAAAACAGCGATGAATATTGCAAAAGTACCTTACATTCGTGGAGGTACATTAGATATTAAAAAACAAGCGTTTGATGATATGCGTTATTACTTTAGTCAGTTTGGTCTAGGAGTGAAAACAGGTATCGACTTACCGAATGAATCAGCTGGACTTCAAGGTTCGCAGTATACACCTGGTTTCTTGTTAGACTTAGCGATTGGCCAGTATGATAACTATACACCACTTCAGCTTGCACAATATGTATCTACAATTGCAAATGGTGGCTATCGTATGCAACCGCAAATTGTAAAAGAAATTCGTCAACCAGCAGCGAAACCTGATGAAGTTGGAAAAGTCATTCAATCAATGGAACCGAAAGTATTGAACCGTATTGATATGCCTGAGAGTCAGATTAAACGAATTCAAGAAGGGTTTAGACAAGTGTTTAATGATGCGGGTGGTACTGGGAAAAAATACTTTGCAACTGCAAAGTATCAAGCTGCCGGAAAAACAGGAACTGCTCAAACGGTATATGGTGGCGACAAAGAGATTGGGAAAAAAGCAAACGGTGAGCGTGTACAAATTTATAATTTAACGCTGGTAGGATACGCACCGCTTGAGAATCCAGAAGTTGCTTTTTCTGTTGTTGTTCCGTGGGTATATAGTGATAAAAGTGGAATTAACGGATACATTGGTCGTGAAATTCTGGATGCTTACTTTGATTTGAAAAAGCAAGCATTAACAGGTGAAGAGCCGCAAGATGAAAAAGGGGAAAAATCAAAGAAACAAGATGATGAATAAATTGATATCAGTTTGGCACACTATCTCAAAAGATAGTGTGCTTTTTTTGTAAGTGATACATATATTTTAGTAATGATGGACAAGTCCAGAAAATGCAATTATCTATATGAAAGTTTGAAGTCAATTGTAGAGAATGGACAGAAAAGGGGAGGGGCTTTCATGATCATTCAAAAAGTTGAACTTTACAAAATTTTTACAAACAATTAAAACCTCATTAATAGTTTGGCATTATTCTTATACCTGTAATCCTGTTATGTAGGTTACTTCTAGGAGGAACACGTGTGAAGGGGATACACAGATTGAGCAAGGTTTTCATCGTATCGATATGTTCTATATTTTTGTACATGTCTCCTGCATTTGCTGCAAATAAAATAGGAGAAGTGAGAGTTGATGGATCCTCAACGGTTTTTCCTATTATGGAAGCAGTAGCAGAAGAATATACAAAGAAAGAACCGCATGTGAAAGTTTCTATTAGTATTTCTGGGACAGGAGGAGGATTCCAACGTTTTGGAGCAGGAGAAGTGGATATGAATAACGCTTCACGTTCCATGAAACGAGTAGAAGAGAAAATGATGAGAGAGAACTCCATCCAATTTACACCACTTGAAATTGCTTATGACGGTTTGACTATGATTGTAAATCGTCAAAATAAGTGGGTGGATAATATGACAGTAGAAGAATTACGGAGATTATGGAGTGAAGATGGAAGTATAAAACGGTGGTCGCATATCCATCCAGAATGGCCGAAGGAAAAAGTTCAATTTTATGCACCAGGCGTGGATTCTGGTACGTATGATTATTTTCAAAATGTAGTCTTACAAAAGAATCGCCTTGTAAAAACAGTTTCATTGTCAGAAGATGATCAAGTTATTATGCAAGGTGTTATGAATGATAGAAATGCGATTGCATTTGTAGGGTATGCCTACTACATGGCAAATCGTGATAAGGTAAAGGCCATTAAAGTAAACGGTGTATTTCCGACAAAAGAAACCATTCAATTTGGAATGTATAAGCCGTTATCAAGACCTCTGTTCGCATATGTAAATCATGCGTCTCTCCACAATAAAGAGAGTGTAGCAGATTATGTTGCATTCATGATGAAGCATGTAGGAGAGTTAGCCGAGGAAGTCGGATATGTAAGGTTACCAGAAGAAAAATATAATGATCAGCTGCGAATGTTAACAGAAATAGAGAGATAATGTCAGGGTGGAAAGGGGTTTTCATCTTTGGCTCATCATAACAAAAGTCAAATTACATTTTCTGTGCAGCATTTGATTGAAAGGAATCGGCTTAAAAGAAAGAAAACGCAGCGAATCAATCGAATGGTTCCAGTATTTCTAAAGGCAATTGCTAGTGTTTCTATTATAACGACAGTAGGAATCGTGATGACGCTTGCAAATGAAACGATGATGTTTTTTCGAAAAGTATCATTGCATGATTTTTTTCTTGATAAAGAGTGGTTACCTTTTTTTGAAGAACCGAAGTTTGGAATACTTCCGCTTATATGTGGAACATTTCTTGTTACAATCATTGCTATGGTTGTGGCGATTCCAGTTGGATTAGGGTGTGCCATTTTCTTAAGTGAGTATGCTCCAAAGGCTGCTAGAAAGTTATTAAAGCCGTTGTTAGAACTATTGGCAGGTATCCCGACAATTGTATACGGCTTTTTTGCATTAACGATTGTTACACCACTTTTACAAAAAATGATTCCAAATTTACAATTTTTCAATGCGATTAGTCCAGGAATTGTAATTGGTTTTATGATGATTCCGACGGTTGCTTCTCTTGCTGAGGATGCAATGGGGGCTGTAGCAAAGGGAGCCAAGGAAGCCTCGTTGGCGCTTGGAGCAACTCGATTTGAAACAGTCAAGCAAGTCATCTTACCTGCCGCGTTTAGCGGAATTATAGCTGCGGTTTTATTGGCAGCTTCTCGTGCGATCGGTGAAACGATGATTGTTGTCATTGCGGGCGGTTCAACGCCAAATTTATCTTTGGATCCAACACATTCGATTCAAACATTAACAGCATATATTGTTCAAGTGAGTTTAGGAGATGCACCGCATGGTACGATTACTTACTACAGTATGTATGCTGTAGGGGCTACGCTCCTTGTATTTACGTTTATGATGAATATCATTTCACAGCAAATTATGCGTCGATTTAAAGAGGCGATATAAAATGCGGATGTTAAATCATAAGCGGATAAAAGAAAACATGTCGTTTCGCTTTTGGAAAGATCGGGTATATAAATGGATTTTTTCTATTGCAATGCTGTTTTCTATTCTGATTCTGATTGTATTGCTATATCAAATTTTTGAAAAAGGTATCGGCTATCTTTCAATCGATTTTTTGATACATTTTGCTTCGCGCCATCCAAATCAAACGGGGATTGCTGCCGCATTATCAGGAACAATATTGTTTATGAGTATTGTTGTACCAGTCTCATTTATTTTAGGAGTCGGTACAGCACTATATTTAGAGCATTATGCCAAACAATCTATTTTTACAAGAATGATAGCATTAAATATTCAAACATTAGCGGGTGTTCCATCTGTTGTATTTGGATTGTTAGGTTTAACAATTTTTGTTTATGCTTTTCAACTGGGAGAAAGCATAGTAGCTGCTGCGCTTACAATGAGTCTTCTTTCATTGCCGACAGTTGTTGTGTCCAGTCAAGAAGCAATTCGTATGGTACCGGATGGTTTATTGGAAGCTTCGTATGGAGTAGGAGCAACGAAATGGCAAACGATGTATCAAGTTGTATTACCAACTGCTCTCCCAGGAATTTTAACTGGATGTATTTTAGCTTTGTCTAGGGCAATTGGAGAAGCAGCGCCATTATTAGTAATTGGAGCTCTTGCTTTTGCAAATTATATTCCACTTGGAATATTTGATAGATTTACAGTTTTACCAATTCAAATTTTTAATTGGATGAGTAGGCCACAAGAAGAGTTTCAACATGTAGCAGCAGCGGGGATGATCGTTTTACTAGGATTGTTGCTAATTATGAATATGGTTGTTTTATGGCTGCGAAATCGTAAATAAAGTAGGAAATGGATGAAAGGGGAATTCAAAATGGTAGCAACAGTAGTAAATGTACAGGTGAAAAAAGAGGAAAAAGTGGAAACAGTCCCAAAAAAAGTTGTGTTCGATACGAAAAATTTAAATCTATGGTATGGAGAGGATCATGCTTTAAAAGATGTGAATTTAAGCATTCATGAGAATGAAGTAACTGCAATTATTGGGCCTAGTGGTTGTGGGAAATCCACGTACTTAAAAACATTGAACCGTATGGTTGAGCTAGTCCCAATCGTTCGAACAACAGGCGTGATTGAATATCGAGAGCGTAATATTTTTGATAAATCATATCCTGTCGAAGAGTTACGTACACATGTTGGAATGGTGTTCCAAAAGCCAAATCCATTTCCGAAATCCATCTATGAAAATGTAGCATACGGTCCGAAAATTCATGGTATTCACGATAAAAAGACGCTTGATGCTATTGTAGAAAAAAGTTTACGTGGTGCAGCAATTTGGGATGAATTAAAAGATCGATTACATGACAATGCATATGGCTTATCTGGCGGCCAACAACAGCGTTTATGTATTGCCCGCTGTTTAGCGATTGAGCCGGATGTTATTTTAATGGATGAACCAACATCTGCTCTAGATCCAATTTCTACATTGAAAGTAGAAGAGTTAATACAAGAGTTAAAGAAAAATTTTAGTATTGTAATTGTGACACATAATATGCAACAAGCAGCACGTATCTCGGATAAAACGGCATTTTTCTTAAGTGGAGAAGTCGTAGAGTATACGGATACGAATCAATTATTTACAACACCTTCAGATAAACGAACAGAAGACTATATTACAGGACGCTTTGGATAATAAGAGTAAAATGCCCCTCTTACGTTGGGGCATTTGTTGTGTCAAGTTAATCTGTAAGAGGAAAGATTTGGCTTATGTAAAGTGAAATGTTAGTAAGTAGAGAGCTTTCGTAGACAGCTCCCCTCTTGCCTAATTTTTTGCTTTCATCAAATTTTGAGGGGAGAGTCTTACTATTTGCAAATAGTGAAATAAATAGAGGGGGAAGAATGATGGTACGCGAGCAATTTCATTATGATTTAAAAACATTGCAGCAAAAAGTAATGAAATTAGGAGAACTAGCAGGAGGTGCCCTTTTACTTTCTATGGAAAGTCTTCAAAAGAGAGACGTAGAAAAGGCGTTAGAAGTGATTGATAGTGATTACCGAATGGATTATTTAGAAGAGGAAATTAACGATTTTGCGCTTATGTTAATTACAAAGCAACAGCCTGTAGCAAGTGATTTGCGAAAAGTTTTTATTTCAATTAAAACGGCAACAGACTTAGAGCGTATAGCAGATCATGCGGTAAATATTGCGAAAGCAACAATTCGTCTGGGGGAAAAAGAGGTATCTGTTCAGTTACATCATATAGAAGAAATGTTTTCAATTGCTCATGAGATGTTACGTCTTTCTTTGGAGGCCTACCAAAAGGAAAATTTAACGTACGCGAAACAAATTGCTGAAATGGACGATTCCGTTGATGAAATATACGGAAAAGCAATTCGTGAATTTATATCTACAATTCCAGAGCAACCAGAAGCTATCACACAAATTACACAATTATCTTTTATTGCTAGATATATTGAGCGTATAGCAGATCATATTACAAATATCGCAGAAAATGTTTTCTATTTGGTGAAAGGCAAACATTATTTATTAAATGACTAGAAATCAATGAGGGCAGATGATAAGAATCATCTGCTTTTTTAGTCAAAACATGACAAAAAAAGCTCGTTGCCTCGTTCAAATTATGATGATAAGATGTATCGTAATAAATATGGAAAAATAAAGAAAATAGCGATTGTATAACAAAAGTAAGCGCTTTCTAAGGTGGTTTAGACATTGGAAAGATTAACGGACATAGAAGTCACATACATATGGTAAATAAAGATGATTTCATATTACAAAAGTGGAGGATGAATGTGCATGAAGGGGGTTATTTTAGCTGGTGGAAAAGGAAGGCGCCTAAGACCGTTAACATGTAATGTTCCAAAACCGATGTTACCATTACTAGAGAAACCGGTTTTAGAATATAACATTGAATTGTTACGGCGACATGGTATTCGGGAAATCGCAATTACTGTTCAATATTTGAGCAATACGATTAGAGAGTACTTTGGGGATGGGAGTAAATGGGGCGTCAAATTACATTACTTTGAGGATTCACCCCCCCTTGGTACAGCAGGAAGTATTAAACAGGCTGAAGCATTTTTAGATGAACCGTTTGTAGTAATTAGCGGTGATGCATTAACAGATTTTCCATTAACAGAAGGGATTGTATTTCACCAACAGAAGAAGAGAATGCTAACGATGTTTGTAAAAGAAGTAGAAAATCCACTGTCTTTTGGGTTAGTGGTGATGAATAAAGAACAAGAAATTATACGTTATATGGAGAAACCGAGTTGGAATGAAGTCATTTCAAACGTTGTAAACACAGGGATTTATATTATGGATCCTAGTATTTTTTCTTATATACCTCCCAAAACATATGCTGATTTTAGTCGCCATATCTTTCCGTTATTGGAGAATACAAATGCGTTATTTGGATACAAAGCAGAAGGATACTGGATGGATATTGGAACATTTGAGCAGTATCGGCAAGCTCAATTTGATTTATTGACGAAAAAAGTGAATGTAACGATTCCTTATACAGAAGTATTACCGATGGTTTGGATGGGAGAAGCAGTAACGATTGAAAAAGGTACAAAGATTCACGGGCCATCTTTCATCGGTGACGGAGTAACAATCGGAGCGGGAGCGATCGTTGAACCGTATTCTATTATTGGGAAACATAGTACTGTATCAAGCTACACACGTCTTCAAAAAAGTATTATTTTCGCCAATACGTATATTGGGAAACATTGTGAATTATTAGAGACGACAGTTGGTGAAAAAACGAGACTCGAAGACGATGTCACGCTATATCAGAAAAGTGTTGTAGCGGATTGTTGTCAAATCGGGAAAAGCACTGTAATTAAGCAAGGTGGGAAGTTATGGCCTCATAAAATAATTGATCATCATTCTATTATTGCATCTGGTGGTGTTACAAAAGAAGAACATGCATCAAGGTGGTTGCAAAGAAGTCAAATTGTAGGTAGAGGAAATATCGAAATAACACCGCAAATCATTGTGAAAATAGCAATGGCTTACGGTTCGTTGTTTCGGAAGGGTGAGACTATATTAATAGGAAGCTATAAGAATGCAGAAGTACAAGTTTTTAAAAATTTATTTCTGCATGCGCTTCACAGTGTAGGAATGAATACGGTGGAATGTCAAGAAATGAATGAATCCCCATTTCAATATACGATTCGGAAATTAGAATGCATAGGTGGTGCGTTCATTTGTTTTACGAAAGATCAAGATATAAGGATACGTTTCTATGGGAAAGAAGGAAGGCAGTTAACTTATAAGCAGCAGAAGGAAATAGAAAATTTATATATGGCTGAAAACTTTCGCTATGTATCTGAAAAAGAGATAGGAGAAAATCAAATAATACAAATTTGTTTAGAGGATTATGTAACGGCTGTTTTAGAATATATAGATGTTGAGAACATACAGGCGCAACAGTTCCACCTTCTTATTAATAAAATGGATTGTTTGTTACAACCGTTACTTCTTTCTTTTTTTCAAAGGCTTGGTTGTTCTATTACATGGGTGTATGCGCAGGAGCGGAAAGAACATGTGAAATCTTTAATGAAATCCAGTCATTCTAATATGGCCTTTATATGCGGTGAAGAAGGAAATGTATTCGAATTATATGATGGGCATGGTAGGGTGTATCAGAGTGAGAATGTTAGCGAAATCGATGTGTCAGACTTATTATTGAAAACAGTCGAGGATATGTATCCAATATCGTTAAAGCTAGGAAATTGTTATCTTCTCTTTTATATGCACATGGAAAAAGAATTGCGACAAGTGTGGCAAAGGGATATGTTATATCGGATTGGGAAGTTACTCGAGTTAATTGCAAAACAAGGGAGTACATTATCCATGATGGTAGAACAGACAGCACCGCTTTATTTGTTATGTGATGAGGTTGTTTGTTCGTGGAATGAAAAAGGGAAAATAATGGGGATGTTACTGCAAGATATGGGAGAAAGGGAAATAGAAATATTAGAAGGAGTTCAGTTTAAATATGCAGAGAAAGAATGGTCGTACATTGTTTCTGATGTGAAACAACCGAAATTTCTTGTATACTCACATGCGAAAAACCCACTAGTAGCAAGAGAAAATATGAAAAATCTTATAGAAAAGATTAGACAATATCAAAAGGTGTAGAATTTTTGTTTTAAAAGTGGTATTATGGTATAGTCTGATTTAAGTTATTAGTGACTGGAGGGAAATAAGAATGCGTGTGAATATTACTCTAGCATGTACAGAATGCGGAGATCGTAACTATATCTCAAAGAAAAATAAACGTAACAACGCGGAGCGCCTTGAGCTTAAAAAGTATTGCAAGCGTGACAAGAAGTCTACGTTACACCGTGAAACAAAGTAAGCAGTAGGAATATTTCCTACTGTTTCTTTTTATTTTGTGCCACTATTTCGCTGTGCAGTGTGTATTTAAAATGATAAACTATCCCATAGGGATGTAATGCATGGTTTAAGATTAGATGCTACTGCAAGGGGGAAATAGTCATGAATGAGGAGAAGATACAGCTACGTAAACGAATGTTAAAACACATGTATTCGATGACACAAGAGCAGCGTAAGGCTTTATCAGAACAAATTGCAGATTCTTTATATGAACAAAGAGAGTGGAAAGAGGCAGAAACAATTGGTATTACTCTTTCTATGGACCATGAAGTGAATACATATGTTATTATAGAAAAAGCATGGCAAGAAGGAAAAAAAGTAGTTGTACCAAAATGTAATCGAAAGACAAGAACAATGACTTTTCGTGAAATCATGAACTGGGATCAATTAGAAACGGTATATATGAATTTGCGAGAGCCTATTCCTACTGTAACGAAAGAAGTAAAGGTGAATGAGATAGATCTTCTCTTTGTCCCTGGAATTGCTTATACGAGACGAGGAGAACGTATTGGATATGGTGGCGGCTATTATGATCGTTACCTTGCTACATATGAAGGGGCAAGAGTGTCTTTAGCTTTTGACTTTCAAATTGTAGATGATATTCCGATAGAACCATTTGATCAGAATGTCGAAAAAATTATTACAGAAAAAGAAACAATTGTGTAAAATACTCTGATAGAGATGAATAAGAATTGACGAGGCTTTTTCTCGTTGATTATAATGAAATATGTGAACGTTTTCTTATTATATTTGTATAATAAGTAGACATAGAGGGTGATAACATGAGATCCATTTATGATATTCAGCAATTACTAAAAAAATTTGGAACGGTTATTTATACAGGTGATCGGGTGGCTGATTTACAATTAATGCAGGAAGAGCTACATGAATTGAATCAATCACAGCTGATTGAACGAAACGATTATCAAACAGCTTTATTTTTAATAAAGCAAGAAATTCAAAAAGAGATGAGCAAGAAATAGAAAAAGGTAGGTTAGCAAAAATGGAAGAGAAATGGTTAGTTGGTGTTGACCTGGGTGGGACGACAATTAAATTAGCATTTATTAATGTGTACGGTGAAATTTTACACAAGTGGGAAATCCCAACAGATACTAGTGAACAAGGAAAACATATTACACTAGATGTAGCCAAAGCAATCGATAAAAAATTAGAAGAATTAGGCGAATTAAAGAGTAAATTAATTGGTATTGGTATGGGTGCTCCGGGTCCTGTCCATGTAGCTACAGGCATGATTTATGAAGCGGTTAACTTAGGGTGGAAAAACTATCCATTAAAAGATTTATTAGAAGTTGAAACAGGTTTACCTGTTGTTATTGATAACGATGCCAACTTAGCAGCATTTGGGGAAATGTGGAAGGGTGCTGGAGAAGGTGCGAAAGATCTTGTTTGTATGACGCTTGGAACTGGTGTTGGTGGCGGTGTTATTACCAATGGTGAAATCGTTCATGGTGCAAGCGGTGCAGCTGGTGAAATTGGCCATATTACAGTCGTTACAGAAAATGCATTTCCTTGTAATTGCGGGAAATCTGGTTGCTTAGAGACAGTGGCATCCGCAACAGGGATTGTTCGTGTTGCTATGCAAAAAATGCAAGAAACAGAGAAGGAAAGTATACTGCGTTCGATGTTGGCTGAAGAAGGCCGTATTACATCAAAAGATGTATTTGAAGCATTAGGACAAGGTGATGAATTAGCAGCTGAAGTAGTAGAAAAAATCGCTTCTTATTTAGGATTAGCTGTAGCAAACCTTGCAAGTACATTAAACCCTGAAAAAATTGTAATTGGTGGCGGCGTCTCTAAAGCAGGTGATGCGCTATTAGAACCAACGCAACGCTATTTTGAACAATACGCATTCTCACGTGCTAGAAAGAGCACAAAGCTAGCAATTGCAACGCTTGGTAATGATGCGGGTGTAATTGGAGGAGCTTGGCTTGTAAAAAAGCAGCAATACGAAGTGAAGATGATATAATTTGTGAAGAATAAAAAACGAAAGGGCTGCCCCTTTCGTTTTTTATATGCAAAATCATGTTGAATAAGAATATAACAATGAATTATGATGCTGGTGGATACCCATTATTTAGAACGGTCATAACTGTAAACCATCCAAAAACGAGTACGGTTGCAATGGAGAAGCCGCCTGCTAGTAAGTTTTTTTCACGTAATGTTCTTAGGGTGGCGAATACAGCTAACAGAGTGACTAGTGCAAAAATGATAACAAGACCCATATATAATCCTCCTCTGCTCTCACATTCTTATTTTTTAGAATTTTTACTCTTTTTATTGTACATGTTTTAGAAATGATTGTCGAGATAGTAGCGCTTCGTTTCGTCAGAGAAAGAAATGTTGTATCATAAAAGAAAGTCCAACAACTGGAGGAGAGGAAAAGATGAAATGGATACAAATGCCGTTAGGGCCTTTACAAACAAATGCGTACATTTTAAGTAACGATCAAAAAGAATGTGTGATTTTTGATCCAGGTAGCGAAGGGGAAAAGCTTGTAACATATTTACAGCAAGAAGGGTTAAAGCCCCTTGCGATTTTATTAACACATGCACATTTTGATCATATCGGTGCAGTTGATGCGGTAAGGGAGGCTTTTCGTATTCCCGTATATGTACATAAAGAAGAAGCAGAATGGCTTGGTGATCCGGCTGTTAACGGTTCACAAATTTTTATGATGAATCGAAGTATTACAGCAAAACCAGCGGATTATAGGATTGATGGAGAAGGAACATTAACAATTGGTCCATTTACCTTTGAAATGTTTGAAACACCGGGGCATTCTCCGGGTAGTATTTCCTACTATTGTAAAGAAGTGAACGCTGTATTTTCCGGAGATGTATTATTCCAAATGAGCATCGGTAGGACAGATTTACCAGGGGGAAGCCTTACAGAGTTAATGGGAAGTATTGAAGAGAAATTATTTATGCTACCAGATGATACGACTGTATTGTGTGGGCATGGTCCAGAAACGAATATTGGGTTTGAAAAAGAAAATAATCCATTTTTACAATAAGGTGTAGTATGGGGATAGAGTTCATTTTAAGGGGATATATGGAAAAGGAAAAGGATTATTCGATTTCATACCGCACGTATATGGAAGTTGCATTATATAATCAAGAACATGGATATTATATGAACAGCCGTAATAAAATCGGAAGAAAAGGTGATTTCTTTACGACTAGTAATGTCTCTTCTGCAGTTGCAAAGACATTTGCTCGATTTTTTATCCGGCTTGTTCAAGGGGGAGAAATCGAACCTAACCTTTGTGAAATTGGGGCTGGAACAGGGAGATTTGCTTATGATGTTTTACAAGAATGGCAGCGCCTATCTCCTGAAACTTTCGCTGATTTACACTATTCTATTATTGAGTTAAGCCCTTTTCATCGCAAGCTACAAAAACAGCAACTGAACTCATTTTCTAATATTTCTCAGCACCAATCTTATCAAGAATTAGGTGACTCTTTTGCAGGAATTGTTTTTTCGAATGAATTATTTGATGCTTTCCCTGTTGAAGTAATTGAGAAGCGCAAGGGAGTGCTATATGAAGTGCGAGTTTCATATACAAATGAAGGAAAACTTACAGAGGTATTTAGGCCGATAGAAAATGAGACAGTTCATTATTTAAGAAGACATCATATAAGACTTTCAGAAGGACAACGATTTGAAGTTCCAATTGTAGCAGAATCCTATATAGAAGAGATTGCTGCATGGATAAAAGAAGGATTACTGATTACAGTCGATTATGGTTATACAAAAGAAGAGTGGATGCATCCAGCTCATCGTGAAGGAAGTTTAAGAGGGTATTATCATCATCAATTGATTCGAAGCCCGCTTGCTTATCCTGGTGAAATGGATATTACAGCTCATGTACATTGGGATGAAATAAAGAAGGCTGGGGAAACGACAGGACTGTATACAGTATGGCATACAAAACAGAGTACCTTTTTATTAGCGGCAGGCATACTTGAACAGCTTATGAATCATCAAGATCGAAACCCTTTTTCTGAAAATCAAAAAATAAATCGATCCATCCGTTCCATGATTTTAGATGGAGGAATAGGCGATGCTTTTGATATTTTAATACAGAAGAAAGGATTGCCGTTTTTGGATGTAAATCGTTATTTATATGTATAGAAAAAACAAGACGCAGAAACTTTCTGCGTCTTGTTTTTTAATACGACTTTTCATATGTAGCCTAATATATTTTCCCTCATGATATATATTTATATTAAAGATATGAGATAAAATATATAGAATACGCCATTTTTTCTCTGTTTAATGATCCAATAGTCCCTAACCTAATAATACGTGAACGAGCTGAATGATGACTTCATTCTCTACTTTGTAATAAATCTCCAATCCTTTTCTTTCACTAGAGACAATTTTAGCGCTTTTTAACTTTGCTAAATGCTGTGAAATTGTGGATTGTGGCATGTTTAAGCCAGTGTACATTGTAGAAACATTACTTGGGCCTCTTTCAATTAAGCCCTTTACAATACATAAGCGAACAGGATGAGCAAGCACTTTCAATAATTCTGCATTACTCTCATAAAGTTCTAATTCTTTTTGAAAGGTTTCTAACATGTTCTTTTCCACCTCCGTGTAAGCTGTTATATCATAATATTCATACCAAAAAACTAAAGAAAAGGAAACAGTTGTTGCAGAAAAAATGTTTTAAAGTAAAGAAATTGTAAGAAACGAGACTATGATGTAAATAAATGAAATAAATTTGTGTGTTTTTGCCAACAGATGTTTTTTTCTTTAAAATTTGGAAAAGATATACTTATAACATAATTTTATCATGAATTTTTTGTTCTTTCAAATCGATATACGGAATTTTTAAAATAATATGAAAAAAGGATTTTATAATTTTGTATAGAAAGTTTATTATGTTAATCAGAAAATATGTCTTAAAAAACGAAATTTAAATGCTGGATTGAATAGATTATTTTGAAGGCGTGGAATATAGAAAGCTCATTTATAAGGCTTCTTGAATAGAGTGACAATCGAATGGTTTTATTCCAGTTTAAGGATTATATTAAAAGCCCCACCTATCTCTACATGAGTTTGAGGTGGGGTTTTTTGTTAAGATGATAAAAACAGCTTTTATAAATTTACAGGTTCTTCTACATAGGAAAGGGCATTTTCAAAATCAGTAATTAAATCGTCTACATTTTCTAGTCCAACCGATAAGCGAAGTAAAGAATTAGAAATTCCTCTTTCATCGCGAGCTTCTTGCGATAAGGCTGCATGGGACATTTTAGCAGGATACGATAGGATGGATTCAACAGCCCCTAAGCTTACAGCAAGTACAGGTAGTTTTATGTTAGATAAAAATTGGCGCAATGCATCTTCTGATTGTAATGAAAAGGATAAAACAGCTCCACCAGATTTTGCTTGTGAACGTTGTATTTCATAACCGGAGTGAGATTCTAATCCTGGGTAATAGACATGTTGTATTTTTTTATGATTTTGGAAATAATGGGCGATTTTGCTTGCGTTTATTGCTGAATGTTCCAGACGTACATGCAATGTTTTCAGCCCACGAAGTACAAGAGAGCAATCTTGAGGACTTAATATAGCTCCAAAAGCATTTTGTAAAAAGCTGAGTTTTTGAGCGAGATTATTATTTTTTACAATAGCTAATCCAGCTGTTACATCACTATGCCCTGCGATAAATTTTGTTGCGCTATGCAATACAACATCAGCTCCAAGCTCCAGCGGTTTTTGAAATAATGGTGTTAAAAATGTATTATCTACGAAAGTAAGTGCTCCAACAGATTTCGCTAATGTACAAACAGTGCGAATATCTGTTACTTTTAATAATGGATTAGATGGCGTTTCAATATAAAAAACTTTTGTGTTTGATTTTATATTTCGCTTTACATCATCTATGTTTGTCATATCAACAAATGTATGGGATATCCCATAACGTGATAGAATGTCTGTTACAATTCGGTAAGTGCCACCGTATACGTCTTCTGATATAAGAACATGGTCTCCTTGTGAGAGAAGAAGAAAGGCAGTAGAAATGGCTGCAATGCCAGAGGCAAAAGCAAATCCTTTTGTTCCCCCTTCAAGAAGAGCAATTATATCTTCAAGCGCTTCACGTGTAGGGTTACCTGAGCGACTATAGTCGTATTTTCCAAAGGAATCTACATCAAACTGATGAAAAGTTGATGTATTGTAAATTGGAACGTTAACAGCACCGGTTTGTGCATCATGTTTATACTTGTTATGCAGTAACAGTGTGTCTAAAGAGTAATTCATATTTTTACACCTTCTTTTGCATATTGAATTGCTTGCTGTAAGTCCTGAATTAAGTCATCGCTATGTTCAATGCCAACGGAAAAACGAAGTAGACGATTGCATACACCTCGTGCAATTCGTACATCTGTTGGAATATCAGCATGTGTTTGTGTAGCTGGATATGTCATTAGACTTTCGACGCCACCTAAGCTTTCAGCAAATGTAATAATAGATAAAGATTGTAAGAAAGGATTTATCCATTTTTCATCGCGAAGACGAAAGGAAATCATGCCCCCTCTACCTGGATAAAATACGTCTGTTACACCGTCTTCTTCTTTTAAATAGGTCACAATTTTATTTGCATTTTCTTCATGTTGCTTCATCCGAAGTGCCAAAGTTTTCATTCCTCGTATTAATAACCATGAATCGAAAGGACTCAATACAGCACCAGAAGCGTTATGGTAATGGGCAAGCTCCGCACAAAGCCCGCTTCCTTTTGCAACAACAAGCCCGCTTAATACGTCGTTATGTCCACCTAAATATTTTGTTGCGCTATGTAGAACGATATCAGCTCCATCAGTTAAAGGTTGCTGTATATACGGTGTATAGAAAGTATTATCTACAATAAGCAGTAAACCATGACGCTTTGCAATGGTTGCAACAGCTTGAATATCAGTTACTTGCATTAAAGGATTGGTAGGTGTTTCGATGAAAATTGCTTTTGTCTTAGAAGTAATTGCGTGTTCAATTTGCTCAATCGATTGTGTATCTATGTATCTACATCGAATATTCCACTTTTTCTCATGTTCAGAAAATAAACGATACGTTCCTCCGTATAAGTCTTCAGATACGATAAGTTCATCATCGGAGCGAAATAGAGAAAGCACAAGAAGAACGGCCGCCATTCCAGAACTACAGGCATAGCCTTGATCACCTTTTTCTAAATCAGCAATTGCGCGTTCTACAAGACCGCGTGTAGGGTTACCAGTTCGAGAATAATCAAATCCAGTTGATTTTCCAATTCCTTCATGGCGATAGGCTGTTGAAAAGTAAACAGGGGGATTTACCGTACCTGTACCCGTTTCACTACGGTTTCCAATTTGAGCTAATGTTGTTTCGATTGTTGACATAGCAACATTCCTCCTTTATGAGATGGAAATTTAAGTATATGGTAATAGAAAAATAAAAAAAGCCTTCAAAGAAGAAGGCTTTCATTCAAATAGAGTCTTCTTCTTATCTCTCAAATTATTTGATAATTTGCTGGAATTAGCACCTTATTAACAAGTTTGTTAATGGTTGCTGAGGTGTCATAGGGCCAGTCCCTCTACCTCTCTAGATAAGAATACTTTGTATGAAATTTTATTATGTGTTTAACTTTACAACAAAAGATAAAAGAATTGCAACTTTATTTTGAAATTTTTTTATTTTTTATATTTTTTGTTGACTTTCCTTTTTTTGCATGCTAAGTTTATTAGAAAATCAGCAAATTTTGTTAAAGGAGAACAGATTTCCTTTTAATAACATAAATAGTAAGAACAAACTCTTATTAAGAGCGGTGGAGGGAAAGGCCCTGTGAAACCCGGCAACCTTCAAACAATATGTTTGAAACGGTGCTAATACCTGCAAAACAATTGGTTTTGCGTGATAAGAGGTGGATCGATGAAGTCCCCCTCTTTAAGGTGAAGAGGGGGACTTTTTATATTGATAGAAAAGAGGGAGATAAGTGAAATTACTAGATTTGTTATCAAAAGGGATTGTAATTGGTGATGGAGCAATTGGTACATTACTGCATTCACATGGACTACAAAGTAGTTTTGAAGAGTTAAATATATCAGATCCAGATTTAATTGTATCGATTCATAAACAATATGTAGCTGCTGGAGCTGATGTGATTCAAACAAATACATATGGTGCAAATGAGGCGAAATTGCGTACATATGGCTTAGAAAATCAAGTTGTACAAATTAATAGAGCAGCAGTAAAACTCGCGAAAGCAGCTGCGAAGGAGCAAAATGCGATTTTAGGAACGATTGGTGGAATGAAACATATTGGTGCCGTTACGACAACGAATATAGAGCGAGAATTTATGCTACTTGAACAGGCTGGAGCGTTAATAGAAGAAGAGGTAGATGGGCTACTGCTTGAAACATTTTATGATGAATTTGAGCTCATACATGCTATCAAAGTCCTAAGAAAACAAACAGATATTCCAATTGTGGCACAATTAGCACTTCATGAGGCTGGTACGACCCAAAATGGAAATGATGTAAATGAGATATTAGCACAACTCATACATAATGGTGCAAATGTGGTCGGCTTAAATTGTCAATTAGGCCCACTTCCTATGACGGAAGCTTTAAAAATGATTTCGATTCCGAAAGACGGTTATTTATCTGCTTATCCAAATGCTGGACTTCCAAATTATATAGAAGGACGCTATATATACGAAGGAAGTCCGGCTTACTTCGAGACGATGACACCGAAGTTTATTGAACAGGGGGTTCGTTTATTAGGAGGTTGTTGTGGTACCACACCGGCACATATTGAAAGAATGAAACGTGCAATTGCCAATCAAGTACCTGTTATAGAAAAGACGGTTGTTTCAAGGCCGCCAATCATTCATACGCATTCGGAGCGCTTTAGAGCGCATAGTACTCTTGCAGAGAAAGCGAAAAAACAAACGACAGTTGTCGTTGAACTAGATCCACCAAAAACATTGGATACACAGCGTTTTTTTGAAGGAGCTAAAGCATTAAAGCGAGCAGGTGCTGATGCGATTACATTGGCTGATAATTCGTTAGCTTCACCGCGCATTTCAAATATGGCGATGGGAGCGTTATTAACGAAGCATGATATACCAGTACTTACTCATTTAACGTGCCGAGATCACAATGTAATTGGATTACAATCGCATCTACTTGGATTGTCAGTGCTAGGAATGGAAGAAGTACTCGCTTTAACAGGTGATCCAGCTCGGGTTGGGGATTTTCCAGGGGCTACTTCTGTATATGATGTATCGTCTATTGAGCTTATTAAGATGATTCAGGAGATGAATAATGGTCGATCTATTTTAGGGAAATCGATTGGTCCGGCAACAAGGTTTTCTGTCGGAGGGGCATTTAATCCGCATGTAAGACATTTAAAGGCCGCAGTAAAGCGGATGGAAAGAAAAATTGCAGCGGGTGCTGAATATTTCTTAACGCAGCCTATTTATGATAAAGCGTTGATTTATGAAGTATACAAAGAAACGAAACATTTAGAACAACCTATTTTTATTGGAATTATGCCTTTAGTAAGCAAGCGGAATGCAGATTTTCTTCATTTTGAAGTACCGGGGATTACGCTTCCAGATCAAGTGCGAGAAAGAATGAGAGAACATGAAACAGAAGCGGATGCGATTGAAGAAGGGATCGGTATTGCACAGGAGTTAATTGATGAAGCATTGAAATATTTTCATGGCATTTATCTTATTACGCCATTTTTAAAATATGAGATTACAGAACATCTTGTGAAATATATAAAGGAAAAACAAGAAGTGAGAGAGGAAGTAACAAATGAGACGAATTGAAGAAAGATTGCAGCAAGAAATCTTAATATTAGATGGTGCAATGGGAACGATGATTCAACAAGCCGATTTAACAGCTGATGATTTCGGTGGGGAAGAATACGAAGGATGCAATGAATATTTAGTAAAAACAAGACCAGATCTTATTTTGAATATCCATAAGGCTTATATTGATGCGGGTGCGGATATCATTGAGACCAATACATTCGGTGCGACGAATATTGTATTAAGTGATTATAAATTGTCTCATTTAGATGAAGAGTTAAACGAAAGAGCGGCACTTTTAGCAAGGCAAGCTGTGAAAGAAAGTCAGAAAGAAGTATATATAGCTGGTGCAATGGGACCAACAACAAAGGCGATTAGTGTCACTGGTGGTGTAACGTTTGACGAGCTAATGGAAGCTTATACAAGGCAAGCAAGGGGATTGCTACGCGGTGGTGTCGATCTATTGCTTATTGAGACAAGTCAAGATATGCGCAATGTAAAAGCAGCCTATTTAGGAATTCAAAACGCATTTGAACAGTTACATCAAACAGTGCCTCTTATGATTTCTGGGACCATTGAGCCGATGGGAACAACTTTAGCAGGACAAACAATTGAGGCGTTTTATTTATCAGTGGAACATATGAATCCATTATCAGTTGGCCTAAATTGTGCAACTGGACCAGAATTTATGCGCGAACATATTCGGTCTCTTTCTGAGTTGTCAGAATGCTATATTTCTTGTTACCCCAATGCAGGTCTTCCTGATGAAGATGGCCATTATCATGAGTCGCCCTCTTCACTTGCTGAGAAGGTGAAAAGTTTTGCTGAAGAAGGATGGATTAATATTATTGGAGGCTGTTGTGGCACAACACCAGAACATATAAGAGCAATAAAGGAGACGCTAGCATCTTGTAAGCCTCGTCAGTACGATGAGCGAGCAGGACATGGAATTAGTGGATTAGAGGCATTGCAATATGATGATTCGATGAGACCATTATTTGTTGGGGAAAGAACGAATGTAATTGGCTCCAGAAAGTTTAAACGATTAGTAGCGGAAGGGAATTTTGAAGAGGCAGCAGAAATCGCACGAGCGCAAGTGAAGAAAAATGCACATATTATTGATATTTGTATGGCAGATCCGGATCGTGATGAAGTCGAAGATATGGAAAACTTCTTAGCGGAAGTTACGAAAGTCTTAAAAGTACCCATTATGATTGACTCTACAGATGAAAAGGTGATGGCGAAGGCTCTGACATATATACAAGGAAAAGGTGTTATTAATTCAATTAACTTAGAAAATGGAGAAGAACGATTTGAGCAGGTTACGCCGCTTATTCGAAAATACGGTGCAGCTATTGTAGTCGGAACAATCGATGAAGAAGGAATGGCAGTTCGTGCAGAAAGAAAGTTGGAAATTGCAAAAAGGAGTTATGAATTATTAACAAAGAAATATGGGATACGTCCTTCCGATATTATTTTCGATGCGCTTGTTTTTCCAGTTGGAACTGGTGATGAAGAATATATTGGCTCGGCAGCCGCAACGATTGAAGGAATTCGTCTTATTAAGGAAGCATTACCAGAATGCTTAACGATTTTAGGAGTCAGTAATATATCATTTGGATTACCGCCAGCTGGGCGTGAAGTATTAAACTCTGTATTTTTGTATCATGCGACAAAAGCTGGATTAGATTATGCGATTGTAAATACAGAAAAATTAGAGCGCTATGCTTCGATTCCAGAGGAAGAGAAAAAGCTCGCGGATGCATTATTATTTGAAACATCGAAAGAAACATTAGAAGAATTTACGAACTTTTATAGAAGTGCAAAGAAGAAAGATGTGCTTGTTCAAGAAACATTAACGCTCGATGAACGACTAGCAAACTACATTGTAGAAGGGACGAAGCAAGGGTTACAAGATGATATAAGCTGCGCACTTAAAGAAGGAAGAAAACCTCTTGATATTATTAATGGTCCGCTTATGGCAGGTATGGATGAAGTAGGTCGATTGTTTAATAATAATGAGCTAATCGTTGCTGAAGTATTGCAAAGCGCTGAAAGTATGAAAGCGGCAGTTGCCTATTTAGAACCACATATGGAATCTAGTGATAGCGCTAAAAAAGGGAAAGTGTTATTAGCGACTGTAAAAGGAGATGTACATGACATTGGGAAAAACCTTGTTGACATTATTTTATCAAATAATGGGTATGAAATTATTAATTTAGGAATCAATGTTCGTTCTGATCGTATCGTTCAAGAAGTAAAGGAAAAGAAACCCGACATCATTGGGCTTTCTGGTCTGTTAGTAAAATCAGCGCAACAAATGGTTAAAACTGCAGAAGATTTAAAAGCAGCAAATATTAATATTCCGATTGTTGTAGGGGGGGCGGCATTAACAAGAAAATTTACAGATAATCGTATTTCTCCTTCTTATGATGGTCTTGTATTATATGCAAGTGATGCAATGACAGGTCTTGATATTATGAATCGATTACAAAAAGAAGAAGAGCGAGAAAAAATGAAGCAGAATAAAAAGGAACGTCATCTTCATGTTGTGAAACAGGAAGAGAAGAAAGTAGAAATCCCAGCAGTGATTGAGCCGTTGTCGAAAGCAAAAGTCATGGTGCCAGACTCAACAAAACGGGTCGTACTTCGTGATATTCCTGTTTCACATCTTTCTCCATTTTTAAATAGGCAAATGTTAATTGGGCATCACCTTGGCTTAAGAGGAAATGTAAAAAAACTGCTCAGAGAAGGTGATAAACGAGCACATGAGTTAAATGATTTAATTGATGAGTTATTGCAGGAAGAACAATCTTGGTTACGTCCAAAAGCTATATATCAGTTTTTCCCTGCTCAAAGTGATGGACAGACGATTATCATCTATGACCCAGAAGATCATACACGCGTATTAGAGCGTTTCTCATTCCCACGGCAAATGAAAGCGCCGTACCGTACGTTAGGAGATTATTTACGTCCTGTTGGTGAGGAGATGGATTATGTTGCCTTCTTGTCTGTTACAGTCGGGGAAGGAGTTCGCAACGTTGCGGAGGAATGGAAGAGAAAGGGAGATTATTTACGCAGTCATGCCATTCAATCGTTAGCATTAGAACTAGCCGAAGGGCTCGCTGAAAAAACACATATGTTAATTCGAGATCGCTGGGGGATTCCCGACGCTCCTGAGATGACGATGGAAGAGCGGTTCCGTACAAAATATAGAGGAATTCGAGTTTCCTTTGGTTACCCTGCATGTCCTGAACTTGCTGACCAGGAAAAGTTATTTCGCCTCATTCATCCTGAGGAAATAGGTATTTCATTAACAGAAGGATTTATGATGGAGCCGGAGGCATCTGTAACAGCTATGGTATTTTCTCATCCTGAAGCAAGATATTTTAGTGTACTATAGTGTGAAAAGATGCAATACAGACCATTATAAACTGTATTACAGGGGCATGATTTCTAAAAAAATCATGTCTTTTTCAGTAGAATGAAAGGTTCGAAGAATTGCTGTATTTATGTTACAATAACAGATATTTAATAAGGAAATTCCAGTTCTTTAAGCGTGAAAATAAGAATGGATAAGGAGTGACTATGATGGAGCTGAGTCTCTATGAAAATACTGCTCTTATTATATGTTTTGTCCTTTACGTTGGTAGCGTTATTATGTATATTTCGAGGAAATTTTCACAAGAAAGAAATTTAGAGAAATCAGAAATAACAGCTGAGCTAGATATGTTAGTGCATGAAAATCATAAAAAACAGAAAATAAAAGAAGACCATGAAAGGCCCCATCATTTAAACGTAAAATAAGTTATAAAGATGGGGATTTTTTTATCAGGCTCAATTTATTGAAGTCTTTGGTGATAAAAAGAATTTCCTTTTATCTTTTGTAAATAAGGAGTGAGATTAGGATGAAGTTTTACATCGCTTCCAGTTTTCAAAATAAAGACCTCGTTCGGCTTGTAGCGAATAAGTTAAAAGAAATAGATTGGAAACAGACATATGATTGGACACAATATGAAAGAGTTGTACATAAAGTAAAACTTTAATCAGTGGGGGGTTCTTCATCCCCCACTGATTATGAGCCCTCACCAATCGGGCTGTTACGGGCAGCCCTACTCTCACCTATCTTTCTTGCTTCTTTCTGAATCTTGAGGTGGGAGTCTTACTGCCCTAACATAGCGGGATAAAGAACAATTACAACAGATTGGTCAAGCAGAAAAACAAGCGATACAAGAAGCTGATGTTTTTCTACTTTTGTTAGATGGAGGATATGGGAGTCATATTGAGATTGGGATGGCGATTGCCTTAGAGAAAAAATTTATCTGTATCATAAACATAATTCTCTTCAAGCTACCTTTTATCACCTACCAGAGATTCATATTTTTCAAGGCGAAATGAGGCGTTTGTCTCTTATATAAGCAAGGATGTGGTATAATGCAAGTTCATGATACGGTATACGGCACTTTTGAAATAGGGGGTATATTAGAAGAACTTATCGAAACGAAAGCGATGCAAAGGTTAAAAAAAGTTCATCAAGCTGGGGCTAGTTTTTTAGTAAATCCAAATTGGAATGTTACCCGCTTTGAACATTCTGTCGGTGTTATGCTTCTTGTGAAAATGTTAGGTGGAAGTGAAGCTGAACAGGTTGCCGCTTTGTTACATGATGTATCTCATACGGCTTTTTCACATGTTGTTGATCGAGTGTTACATAAAAAAGATGAGGACTATCATGAACTTATTTTTGAAACAGTTATCGAAAATTCAGAGATACCTCGTATTTTACAAAAGTATGGATATGATTCTAAAGTACTGCAAAATTGGGAACAATGGAAGCTATTAGAACAGCCATTACCGGCCTTATGTGCAGATCGAATAGATTATACGCTTCGCGATTTATATACATATGGAATGATTTCAAAACAGGAAGTTTCTACTTTTTTAAAGGAGTTAACTGTTCGAGACCAACAAATTTGTTTACGGTCTATAGAAGCTGCTGAGTGGTTTACAGAAACATATTATAAAGAAACAATTGATTTCTTTTTACATCCATTAGGTTCGTATAGTTACCATTTATTAACGGAAGCATTACAGATTGCATTAAAAAGAAAGCGAATTGATATAGAAGATTTTTTATTGGAGGATGAGCAGTTACTTGAAAAATTAAAACGATGCCAAGATGATGAGATAATAAATTTGTTACATAAATTGCATCCAGGGATATTATTAGAAGAGAATAGACAAGACTATGATATTTGTTACAAGAGCGGAAAGGCTCGTCTGATCGATCCACCTGTGTATGTGAATCAGTCTATATGTAATGCTTCTGTTTTGTCTGATCAGGTGAGAGTTTGTAACGAAAGAGCGAAAGAGAAGTTTCAGCAAAATATATATTTAAAAATAAAGGAGTTACCAAGATGAAACTACAAGAGGGATGGAACACAAGTTTTTTAGAAGTTGTACAAAAAAGTGCATTTAAAAAGGACGCAAGTCGCAGTCAATTACTTTGTGTAGATGGAGAGGAAATAGAAGAGCTTGTTGATGACTATGGGTATGATGAAATTGTGAGTCATGAACACGATGAGGAAATCGCAGACGTTTTAGGTGAACAGCTATTTGGAGAAATGGAGCGTTATGTATTTTTAACTTCACAGCCTAAAGAGAAACTGATTACATTTATAAACGGACTAGGATTTCATGTTTTAGATTGGATTGTTCTTCTGGAAACGGAGTTTGGCATTGATAGTTCGTTATTTACATCAGATATTGTAAAGATGTTGGAAAAGCGTTTTAAAGAATTTCCGTACATGGAAGACAAGGCTATTTTTGATATGACCATTGGAGAAGCGATGGATGTATTAGAGTCTGTTACAGGTCTGCAATTGAAAGAAAAGATGGAAATTGAATGAATGATGATGTAAAAAGAACGTGATAATTATCACGTTCTTTTTCACGTTGTTGAAAAAAGATCTTGTCAATGAAAATGTCACCTAAAATGTGACATTTTCACTTTCTATTTCATCTGAAATTTGATAAGTTAAATATAGGCCAACTTCTTTTAGTGAGAGTAGCTTGGTCCACTTTATCAAGTTTTG